>NZ_JACJRY010000030.1:0-79465 GCF_014697485.1 Anabaena sp. FACHB-83
GGTCAAAAATTTTGAAAGAACTTTGGAGAATGCGACGACTAAAATTCATCTCTGTTTTGTCAGACTTATGCTCAAACGGTTAGCTACTTCATAGATCCCAAATGGGTTCTATAGGACTCATATTTGATTTATGAAAAAAATCAGTACACCCAGGTCAGGCTTTTTTCCTACTCCCTACTCCCCATTCCCTACTCCCTGCCTATCGCGCTTGCGCTGCGCTTCTCTGCGAGACGCTTTGCGAACGCGCACCACAAAACTAGATTCAGAAATCAAATCGGACTCCTATAGGTGAATGGTTGTTTGCCATTACATTCAAATATCATACTGATACATTAATTTACATAAAATGAGTCTAAAAATATTAGACAGTGTAGATTCTTCAGTAGTTAGAGAATTGCGAGCAGAAATCTTATCAAAACGTAATCAAGGAAATGTTTTGTTTGAAATTAAACAAATAACCTCTAATCTTCTGCTTGACGAGGCTGAAAATTTAACAGAAATTCTTGATTTGTTTGTTAGACAAATAGGTTATGTTGGTATTGGCGATCGCTGGCAAGAAATTACGCAAACAGCAGCCAACAAAATTATAGTATTTGTCCTGACTCAAGATTTAGCCTATTCCTCAAAAATTATGCAGGTAGAAGAGGCAGAAAGAATCTCTCATCAAGTATTTGATTTATTTCAACCTCACTGTAAATTTTTTACTAACGCAGAATTTGTTAATAACTATTCTGCCATGATTGCTTGGGATTCTCTGACACCAGCAACCTTTGACACAGGAGTAATTTTTGTAACTCAAACACAGATGGGAATACTCTGGGTAAATGATGAAGATTGATTACTGAATTAGAGAATAAGTTACTAACTTAAACTTTAACTGAGATTTAATCGAGATTTAATAAAAAGACGGGATAATTGATAGCCGCGTCGCTAACTGTAATGTGTTTTTTCAAATTCATCTACTGTATTTTACATGATGATTTTGTTATCTGAAAAGTAACGGAAATTATCGTCTTTTCTAGTTCGCTATCACCCACTAATTAAATCAATTAAGTATGTCTAAGTTAGCTTTTCCCTTACAGATATCAGTTGGAACATTTATCCTATTTACTGTTTGTGTAAGTAGTGCCAATAGTGCCACAATTACGGAAGATTTTGAAATTGGTACAAAAGGCAGTTATGCAGCAGCAAATGTTGTGCTGAGAACAGGTACATGGAATTTTAATGATGCTCTACTGGGGAATCTTAGCACTGATGTCAAAAATGGTACTCAATCTGCCCGTATCCGCAATAGTGGTATTCTCTCCATGAGATTTGACCGGACTACAGGTGCAGGTTCGATCACTGTCAAACACGCTAAATTTGGTAATGATGGTAATTCTAGCTGGGGCGTTTGGTGTTCAACTAACAGTGGCGCTTCTTACTCACCAGTAGGTGCAATTGTTAATACCAATTCTACAACCTTGCAAACAGCGACTATTACCGCCAATATTCCTGGTACAGTTCGCTGTGACATTCGCAAAACTGATGGAACTGCAAACAGAACCAATATTGATGACATCGTAATTACTGATTACGGTTCTACTTCTTCTCTACCCCCAGGTTCTGTACCTTTCTTTGATAACGTCAACAACTCTGTGTCTGGGTTGGCTTATGGTAGTCCGGCTGATGTCACGCCTCCCGCCCCATCTCTCAATAGCTTTGACACAGCAGTAGTGAATCTTTGCGGCGCTCCAGGTACAGTTGTGAGTCGCACTGGTTTCCAAACATTGATGAATAATAACCCCACTGTATTGGCAAATATTCAGAATTATGTGGGAGGATATCTCAAACCAGGTCGGACTTCCACAGTTGATTTCTTGAACGATTTAACCGATGTGTGGTTTAATGTCGCAGGTTTTGACCATGTATTCTGCGGTGAACCAGTACAAGGGGGTGCTATTGGTGGATTGCATTTTGTTGGTCGTTATTTACAGTTGCAAAATCAAGGTTTAGCTGGACGACTGAACAATAATACATCTAACGAAGAAGTCGTGCCGAACACAATCTACACTATAGGTGCGATCATGAGAGTAGGTAGTGGGACTTCTCAATCTAGCATTAAAGGTTATCCTTATACTTTGAATGCCGAGGAAATTTTGTCTAACGCATCTTTGGGTTACAAAAATAACCCCAACACTACCAGCACTAACCAAACCTGTCTTCTCAGTGTGACTGATGAAGGTAGAACTTTTAAAGCTGTATTTGTCAGAAGATCAGGTGGTATTCGGACTTTTTATCCTGATGCTACCCCTAGCGGCGCTAACTGTAATTGAGTAATTAAACTCATAAATTCAGACAAAAATCTACAGTGTAGAGGTGTAAGTAAGAAAAGCCCTTACACCTTGATTACTATTCATCTCTTCTCAAAACATAATTTTTTGTATCTGTGCTATTTACTTTTTTCATCATTTTTTATGGAAGAATGGATGATAGTATTTTTGCTAACTACATAAACAAATATCCAAGTTGTACTATTGGTTACAAATGACAGTGGCTGAAGAAGCTGTGTCATATCTCAGTCTAGGAAACTCTAGATTGAGCAAAGTTCTAGAATACTAAGCTTTTGTATGTCTACATCTGCAATCACTGTCACAGTAAAATTATTTGCTGCTTATCAAGAAGCTTTTGGGTTGTCAGAATTGGTGCTGGAACTTCCTGAAGGTACACCAGTGCAAGCCGTGTGCGATCGCCTGATTGCAGAACGTCCAGAACTCGCTAAATGGCGCGATATCACCCGCTTTGGTATCAATTTGATTTTTGTTGAACCAGAGACATTACTCCACAATGGTGATGAAGTGGTACTAATTCCGCCTGTGAGTGGCGGGTAGTATGCTCTAAAACAGATGTCATTCTGATTTGAGAATTTGGGTACTTAATCGCTGATGGGCGTTAAAATGTCCTTTGTCATTGGTCATTTGTTTTCAGTTAATGACCAATGACTTATAAATAATGACCAAGGACAATCACTAATACCTGTGGCGCAAGTAATTGTAGAAAACGTTTATAAAAGTTTCCCTCCGCGTAAAGGCGACAGCAGTACAACCCCAGAACGTGTGGAGAATATTAATGTTTTGCGGCGAATTAACCTGACAATAGCCGATGGTGAATTTATGGTGCTGGTGGGGCCTTCTGGCTGTGGTAAAAGCACTCTGCTGCGGTTAATTGCAGGCTTAGAAACCCTGACTGGTGGCAATATTTTAGTAGGCGATCGCTTGGTGAATGATTTACCACCCAAAGAACGAGACATTGCAATGGTGTTTCAAAATTACGCCCTCTATCCCCACATGACGGTGTATGACAACATTGCTTTTGGGTTACGCCGCAGAGAATTAAGTAGTGGGGTAAATCAACGCTCCCAACTTCCTAACTGGGCGGAAAATCTTTTGGTTGGAGGAACAAGGAAATTACCCAAAGGATTGCGTTATGTCTCCGCAAAAGAAAGATTAATTGAGACACAGGTGCATTCTGTGGCGCAATTATTACAAATTGAAATGCTGCTAAATCGCTTACCCAAACAATTATCAGGGGGACAAAGACAAAGGGTAGCATTAGGAAGAGCGATCGCGCGTAATCCCCAAGTATTTTTAATGGATGAACCATTATCTAATTTAGATGCCAAATTAAGGGCAGAAACTCGCGCTCAAATTGTAAAATTGCAACGACAATTAGGCACAACTACAATTTACGTTACCCACGACCAAACAGAAGCAATGACAATGGGCGATCGCATCGCCATCATGAATCAAGGTCAAATTCAACAACTTGCTTCCCCATTAGAACTATATAACCGTCCTGCTAACCGCTTCGTCGCTGAATTTATTGGTTCACCACCGATGAATTTTATCCCGGTAGAATTTTCTGCACCATTATTAATTAACCATCCCCTCTTTCGTTTCACCCTTCCCGAAAGTTGGGGAAAAGCCCTACAAAAATATGATAAACAAACCTTAATTTTAGGTATTCGTCCCGAACATCTGAACCTGAGTTTACCTGCTACTAAAAATTTGCCTGTCAAAGTAGATTTGGTAGAAAATCTCGGCAATGATGCGTTCTTGAGTGTCAGACTAACTGAACCAGACTCTCCAATAGACCCTAATGCGCCTTACTTGCAAGTCAGAGTTCCCACAGACCGACAGCTAAAGATTGGCGAACAATTATGGTTATCAATCAATCCCGAAAAAATTCACTTTTTCGACCCAGAAACAGAACTAGCCATCTTCCCTGCAAATGACTTTTAATATTAATCCAGCTATTCTATTTAATTTGTGAAAATCGCATTTGCTTATACCATTTCACTTTAAAAATGATACGGATATGCAAGTAGCGCCTCGACTTCTCCTGACGGAGACGCTGCGCGAACGCTCGGCGACCAGAAGCAGAGTTGCAGAGGAAGCGATTTCTATCAGTAATTTCGTGAAATGGTATTAGATACCCGACTTATTAAAGAAGTCGGGTATCTTGATTTCTAAACAAGAGACATCTTTAACTGATGAAACTTTCTAGAAAGTAAAGGTGGTTCTCAAAGTACCGATGATTGCATCATCAGCATTAGCAGTTTGACCAGGATTGGTTAACCAAATTACACCAGGGGTAATGGAAATGTTGTCGCTGACGCGGTATTTATAAAAGCCTTCGATGTGGAAAGGATTGCTGTTAGTGTTACTACCAAGATAGGGTTGAGCGCCGCCAAAAATGCCTAAAACGTTGCCTTTTTTACCGAAATCAGGCAAAGCTACCCCTAGTCCATAACTCCAAACTTCGCCATCATCATTAGCGCCAAAGCCTCTAACTTGGCTATAGAGGGCAAAACCACTAATGGATAGTTTATCGCTAGGTCTGAAAGCTGCTTCAAAACCATAGGAGTTACTGACGTAGGGATTACCACTATCGACAAAGTTAGCTTGTCGAGTACCAACAACACCAGTGGTTACTGAACCAAAATCGAATAAGGCGCTACCTGCACCATGATACCCGTTAACGTAGGTGGCAGCTAAGGTAAGGCGATCGCCAACATTCAAGTTTAATTGTGCTAAAGCTGCATAGTTACCAGCAAATAAACCGGAACCAGAATTGGGGTTATTTCCTTCGGAAGCTAAGTAACCCAAGGTTAATGAAGGTTTAAAAGTACCGCCACCACCAAAGGCTAAGTTCAGCGCCGCACCTGCACCGCCACCGATACGATAAATTGGACTTTCGCCAGCAAAGGTAGATAAAGCACCATTACCACCGTCAAAATCTTCAAAGTAGGGGTTGACGGTAGGAACGTAATCGCTATGAATACCGCCAGTAGCTGCAACATAAACTTGTGAGTTACCAACAGGGAAGTAATATGCTAACCAATCGATAAACGCACTATTGCCACTACCAAGGAACACATTAAATGTTTGCGTTCCTTCAAAAGTATTGTTTGCTAAAGGTAAAACACTGGCGTTACCAGTGGCAATCCGAGTATGTAGGATATCTTTACCTGTGAAGCTGGTTTGGAAGTCGAGACGCACCCTATCTTGAAAGACGGTGTTGTTGTTGTCGTTGTCGCCAAAGCTATCGGTGACAGCAAAAACAGCTTCACCCACGAGTTTGGTAGTGGTGGAAAATTGATTCGCTTCTAACTCGGCGGTGCGTGCTTCTAGTGCGTCTACTCTACCGCGTAAGGTTGCTAGTTCTGCGGAAAATTCTTCTTGCAAACGCTGAAGTGTGGCTAAGTCTTCTTTTGTTACTAAGTCGGCGGTTGCTGTTGCAATCAGTTCATTAACTCTATCTAAACAAGCGTTTAAACCTGCGGCAAATTCATAACGTGTCAAAGCACGATTACCGCGATAAGTACCGTTAGGATAACCTGCAATACATCCGTAGCGTTCAACTAAAGATTGCAATGCTTGAAATGCCCAATCTGTGGGCTGTACATCGGAAAATTGCGAAACTGAGGTGACTTGAGATAGGGAAGTTTGGTTTTCACCTTCTTGGCTGTATTGGTTGACTTGTTCTAAAACTGGACTGGCTTCAGTTGTGGCTTGAGAAATCAACTGCTGTTGAGGTGTGGGTAAGTTGGTTTCAATTTCAGCCGCTACTACCTTGGATGAACATAAAATAGCTACGCCTAAACAGACTGGAGATAATACCAGTGTTTTCCACAATAAATGAGACATGTTATTTTTTCCTCACACTGTTTTGTTAGAATGACGCGATCGCCGTCTTCTAAATGTATCCCATAATACTTTATTTTCTCTTTTGCTGATTTAGCTGCTATTGTGCCGAAACTTCTTTATTTTTTTATATTTCTCCGTGTAAACTCTTGATTTAACGGTTTTATCTCAATTATCTCAGCATCAAAAGTATCTTGATTTTTTAAGTAAAAACAAACTTGTTAATTTCCATACAGCTTGTATTACATCCGTGAGAGGTTAAGAGAATTGCACATTTGTCAAGAGGTTGAGGAAAAGGAGATAAATCCTGCTTGTATACTGGTTGGTGTTTTGAGAGTTTGGGTTGTGGATGCACTGATATAAACCGATCTACAGTAAATTCAAATTGTTAACTACCATTATGAAGCGATCGCCCTGACGGGGAGACGAAATAATTTAAAACATAGCCTCGATAAGCTTAATAGCCCTTAAACCTTTTACACGCCACGTTAAAACTGATAAAACCACGAGTCTTTGTGACCTTCACACCTTAAATAAAAAACGATACGCCCGATTCCTATATTGTTTTGGACTGATTATTGGTTGTTTACTGGTGTCTACGTTTGGAGTAATAATTTATCGATTGACCTAGAAGAATTTTACTTCATATACCAACATTCTGAATCCTGACTTCTGGCTCCGGAATTCTGACATTTTTAAGAACAATAAAAGAATCATTCTCATAAACTTTCGTCAAGATAATTTTCTTGTCAGGCAAAATATAAGGCGATTGAAAATCAAAGATTGAATTAGCAGTATCTTTTGGAGTTAAGTACTTTCGCAGACGGTTAATTGTCCCAGCACCATTGACTATCTCTTGATTTTTATATTTTTGCTTGAGCTTTTCATACAAACTATTACTGGCTATGACAAAATATCCAGGATGTTTAGCATGAATATAAGCGTGTACAATAGCCACTTGTCCTTCTGGTGTATTTTCCGGCGCAGGGATATCAAATTTTTCACTTAACAAAGATGTCACTTCTGGATCAATCTCTCGCGGAAACACAGTCCATCTCAAGGAAAATTGAGTTGCAACCGTCTTAATTTTCGGATCTAATAAATAAGCAGCTAAACTATATTCTTCCCATCTTAAAAAATCAAATGCTATGCGAGTGTTTGATACTTGATGTTCAGATATAAAATGAACCACATCCTTGACATCAGATGGCATTTTCTGGATTTTCACACTTGCACTTGCATAAGAAAATCCAGATGAAAGAGAGAACACTGTTGCTAATGTCAGACTTACAATCACTAACTGTTTCCCTAATTTTCTATTTCTTATTGAAGAAATAATATAATTAGTCCGCGCAATAATTAGGGCAAGCATAACAATCATAAAAATATTAGCCCAAAACATAAATCTTGGTTGATAAGTCAGCCCACCTCTAATTATGAGAATAACTGGGAATGCTAGTGAAAATAAAAACAAAATAGTCCAAATAGCAATAGCATCATTAACTAGCCAATTTCGGAATCGACGTAGAGTATATATCAAATTAGGCTGAATATTTCTGGGAGCAGTAATGATTGTATTATTCGCCTTAGCTCCCTGACTGAACTGAAAATAAACTAGAGGGATAATCCATATTAACGACAGAAAAACCAGCTTTTTATTATATCTCAACAATACCAGCAGCATTTTTTGTGCTTGTCTTAACCTTTCTAATGGCGGTTCTCCCCAGATGTCCCTATCATAAATTTTGTTACCTTGGATCAAAAAATTAGCCCCTAATATTTGAGCTAATGCTACTGCTATTGTGATACTTACTAGCAATAGTGCTGGCTTCCAGCGTTTATGTGCGATCAGAAAAGCTCCAGCAATCAAAGAAAAAAATAAACTTTCTGTCCGACAAAAATAAGCTAAAACAAAGCAGAATATTGCAATTACATAACTGATTTTTTTATTTGATTCCAGATAATTCAATACACTGTAGATAGCTATTGCAACAAAGAAAAAGCTATATCCTTCCGACATTGGAGTATGTGCCAAATCCAATAGTAAAGGCGTGCATAAGCACATTAAACAAGCTAAAACACCAGTGCTATCATTAGTTTGTAGAGCAACAGCACGACTAATAAAAAAGAAACCTATTAAAACAAGAGTAACACTAGTCAACTCAATGGCTTTAATACCTAAACTAATATCAGACACTCCCAGAAACAGCACCAAGCGCAGAATAAAAGACTGTATAATAAAAGGAATAGGCGGCCAAATTGCTACCCAAGAACTTAGCTCTAAAGCTTTGCTTGGTTCTTGAGCATATTGCATAGCAATTAAGAAACGCGCTCCTTTATCTACAAAGCTTCCTAAATATAATTTTTCGGTGAAAATTGAATAGCTGTAAATAGCAAAAACCACCAACAAAATTAAAATTGTGATGTAATAAGGCCAAGCTTTTAGGAACTTTGTATAATAGTTCTGTTGAAATCTCAGCATTAATTTAAATTTTGTTATGCTAGTTTGTAACTGTCAGATTGATAGAATTGGGATACCCTAGTCAATCTATCGTTAGACAGATAAAGTATTGTACAAAGTTATCAGTCAACAGTATTATTACTAATATCAGTTTTGTGGCTTTAGATCAAATTTGAATAAAAATTGTTAATTTTGATATTGAATATCAAAAATCAAGACACAGCAGATAACAGTTACTAATCTAATCAGAACAAATTTGATAGTTAGTCATAGCGTATTTTGGGTAAATGAGATACAAGCTTAAAACCCAAAATCATGCAGAGAGGTTGTATGTATAGGACTTATATTTGATTTGGGAAAAAATCAGTACACCTAGAGCAGGCTTCTTTCCTACTCCCTGCCTATCGCGCTGGCGCTGCGCTTCTGTGCGAGACGCTTTGCGAACGCGCACCACACAACTAGATTCAGGAATCAAACCGTATTCCTATATTCACAATAAAAAAGATACTTTTAAAGTAAAGTATCTTCAAAGCTAATCACTGAGTATCAGAGCAATAATAAAGGATTTAAAAAGAGAGACTTTGTAGCTAAATGTTTAGCAAACTATGTTTTTATTTTAACAAGTAATATTTTAACCTTAGAGAAAGTTATCAATTCTTTACATTTAAACGAAGTATGTAAAAGAGTTTAAAGTGTTTTGCTGTCTTCAAAATTTGCCAATGTCCTGAGCAACTTGGCTACTGTTATAAATAGAAGTCAGAATTCAGAATCGGTGAATACTCCACCCATAAAGGGATGGAGTTTAAATGAAGAAGAAAGTTTGATTTTGATTTCGCTGACGTGGGAAGAGGTTTTTGGTATGAGCATTGAGCGAAGTCGAAATGCGTCTTCTAAATAATTGTCTCCACTTACTTAATTACTGGGTGGCTCATACCAAACTTCAAGTTTGTTAAGCTTTTCTCCAATAATGTTTCTATACAACTCTAGTGAACGGTAAATTTGATCTGCACTAGGTTTTCCATGAGCGAACATTGCACAGTAAAAGTTTTGAATTTCTTGGTGAGTAATTTCACCATCTTGTACATACTGTTCAATCATGGTTTTCAATTTTTCTAGTTCCCGCACTTCTTCTGGTGTCGGTTCCTGAGATAATGGTTGTTCAACTTTCATAGCATCTTTCCATAAGCCTGAGATTTTTGTCGAACTGTTCTAGAAAACTTGTATTTGGCTTGGTTATGGATATTACGTAATAAAATTGAGGATTTTGTGAGGAAAGGCACATCAATCAGTACAAAAGTACCTAAGCTAAACGTCATACTTACGTTTAGCTTGAGACTAAAAAAACTTATTTGCGGCTCAGGCTTATATTGGTAACTGGATGATAAACTCGGTTCCCTCACCAGGTTGAGAATTTACCTGAATACTTCCACCGTGTTTTTCTATGATAATTTGACGAGCGATCGCTAATCCCAAACCTGTTCCTTTACCTACTGGTTTAGTAGTAAATAAATGATCAAAAATCTTCTGTTTAACTTCAGGAGGTATCCCTATCCCATTATCTTGAATGGAAATTAACACCCTATCATGCTCTTCATTGAGTTTGGTAGTGAGTGTAATCCGGTTGGGATGAGCTTTAATCTCATCCATCTTACGTCCCACATTTGATTCTTCCAACGCATCGATAGCATTAGCTATCAAATTCATAAACACTTGGCTAAGTTGTCCAGGAAAACAGCGCACTGATGGTAAGTCATCATAATTTTTGACAACTTCAATTGCTGGACGAGCTTGAGAAGCTTTCAAACGATGCTTGAGAATTAAAACTGTACTGTCAATAATTTCGTGAACATGACAAATGCTAGGTTTTTGAGTATCGCCTCTAGAGAAGGTACGCAAACTTAAGCTGACATCATAAATACGGTTGACTCCCTCTTGCATAGAAGCAATTAGTTTCGGTAAGTCTTCCCGCACATATTCCATATCAACATCTCGGCGAGTTTTAGTAATTTCTGATACTGGTTGAGGATAGTGTTTTTCATACAAGTCTATTACCTTGAATAAGTCTTGTATGTACTCATTCGCAGGTTTTAGGTTGCCTATAATAAATCCAATGGGGTTATTAATTTCATGAGCTATACCGGAAACTAAATTACCCAAAGTAGACATTTTTTCACTTTGGACTAATTGCAATTGCATTTCCTTGAGATCAGACAGCGAAGACTCTAATTGTTTAGCATAGTTTTGAGCTTGCTGATATAGTCGAGAATTTTCTAAAGAAATTGCTGCTTGAGAGGTAATTAAATTTAATACTTTGATATTTTCTTTGGTAAATGCACTAGCAATCAGTCGATTCTCTAAGTACAAGATGCCAATAAATTTACCCTGATAGAAGATAGGGTTACACAATATCGAAATTGGTTTATGCTTTTGAACATAAGCATTGCCTTGATAATTAGCCTCAGAAATAGCATCATTAATGACTAAAACTTCTTGAGTCCTAGCAACGTACTCAACTATAGAACCTGGGATATCTTCACTTGCTTTTAATGGAGTCGATTGCAAAATAATTGCGTTACTATCAATATCGTTGATTGCTTCTATGAATAACTCATTATCTTTCAGTAAAATCAGACAACCCTTTTGAGCCGCAGCATTTTCTAAAATTATTTGTAAAAGCTTTTCCAGAAGTTTATCAAGCACTATTTCGCCACTAATTGCCTGTGAAGCTTTCAGGATTGTTGCTAAATCTAAAACACCATCGTTATTACTTGTTGTGCCTGTATAATTAATTTTTGTTGTAGCAATGGTGCGGGTAACATCTATCTCTAATTGTTTAGAATTTACACTACGAATAATTAGATGATTATACTTTTCATCCAATAATTGAACTTTTGCTAAAGCGCCCCAATGAATATAAGCATAATAAGCTTCTGTCATATACATTTTGGCAATTTTTTCTTTACCAAACTCTATATAACATTTGGCAGCAAGTTCGTTTGCTAAAGCTTCTTCCGAAATATAATCATTATTTTTAGCTCCTGCAATAGCACGATCATACAAGTCTATTGCTAGTTGAAATTGACCCAAAACTCTGGCTCTTTCAGCTTCTACTAAATCATATTTATGCTGAAAGTTACATGGTGCTTGTGTCGCCCATTTTTTCATTTGCTTTTGATTAGCAGCTACTTGCTTTAAATATTGCTGCTTTTGTGCAGGTTCAGCTTGATTACAAAGTGCTGTCAAAGCTAAAGAGTAATAAAAGTTATTGGCAACATAAATTAGCAAACCCACATTATCTGCATGAGTTTTTTCTGCTAATACAGCATTTTCTACTGCTAGTTGATATTCGTTAAATAAATAACAAACTATAGTTTTACAGCCATAATAAAAACCTTTAAAAGAATAATTCTTTAATAACTCCGATGCCATCGTAATTTCATCAAAAGCCTCACCAATTAACACGGCTTTGTGCGATGACTTAGAGCGTAAATTTAAAGCTGCTTGTCTAAAAAGGCTGGTAGCTGCTGCTAGAGATTCCAGCTTTAATTTCTGCATTAAATCAACGTAGCCAGATATTTTATGTTCTACCGATTCTAAATTTTCTCCCGACAGTAAAGCATGATATCCCGCAATTACAGCACAATAACCAGCATTTTCGATATTACCTAGTTCTAGTCCACTCTGCATCCCTTCTATAAGTGGTGGTATTGTTTCTTTAAGGGGCTGTTTATAAAAGCTAATTGTACCATTATGTACAAAGTAAACTGTAGCTTTAATTGAGTTAGCCGTCGTATTTTCTAGTAATTTAACTGCCAGCTTACCTAATTTATATCCTGTTTCAAATTGGTTAAATTTATCAGTTAAAACAGTACCATAAGCTGCATAACCATAAGCCGAAACAGGTGATTTGCCGTATTTAATCGATAATCTCACCATTGCCAAAACAGATAACAGAAATAGAAAAGAACCTGCTTGACTAGCAGCCGGTACAATTTGCAATAGTATTTGCATAGCTGCTAGTTTATAAGGATCAGACATATCTGATAATAAGGCTAACTTTTCTATTGGTTTCCCTATCAATGCGATTTTGGTTTCAGCTAAGGCTGATAAAACATGTATTTGTGTAGGTTTATTTGGTAAATTTACGCCTAATTCTTTGAGAGATTTTACCCCGATTTCGAGAACTTCTGGCATCTGATTTTGTGCCATACAAATTAACATTTTTACTTCATATAATTTCACTTTATCCAGAATATTAATAGCTCGACTTATAGCAATATTTCCTAAATAATTAGATTGTTCAAAATTCCCATTTAAATATTCTAACTCTGTGGTTTCCGTATATAAATTTAACGTGAGTTCATAGCTGGTTCGCCAACTATCTGCTGTCAAAAGTTTTAAACCTATGTTTAAATATCTTGCAGCAGCCTCATAGGCTGTAGCAGCTTTAGCTTTTTTGCCTGCAATCAGATTTAGATTTGCTAGTTGATATTTTTCAGATTCTTCAGTTAATAAATCCCAACCAACATTTAGTTGATTAACAATATCTAAAATATTTTCTGAAATTAATTCCGCAGGTGTCTGTTCTAGTAATAAACGACCTATTTGTAAGTGTGTTTCTTGTTTTTGACTTTCAGGAATTAATGAATAAGCAGCCTGTTGTATACGGTCATGTAAGAATTTATAAGCAATCTGCTTAGAATCAAAAGTTAGTTTTGCAGATTCTTCCTGTTCAAATACTAAGGGGATGCGATAAGCATCACTTAAAGGTAAAATTAATCCACATTGTAATGCAGAGTATAAATCATTTGCAGTACTTGCTGGAGATTTACCGCTAACAATAGAAAGAATATCCAGTGAGAATCTATTACCAATACAAGCAGCTAGTTTCAATATTTCTTGGGTGGCGATCGGCAGGTTTTTAATTCTATTGGCAATTAATTCTACGATACGCTGATCAATAATTCCAATGCTTTGGATTTTCTCTATATCCCACTGCCACGAACCAAGATGAAAGTCAAATTCAAATAGTTTCTCTTGATGTAATACTAGTAATAATTGTGTTAAAAAAAATGGATTACCTGCCGTTTTATTGTACAGTAAATCTACTAGTACTTTGATTTTTACTGAATTATTATGTAGTGTATCGGCAATTAATTGATGATAGTTGTCAACTGATAAAGCTTGTAACACAATGTTGTTGACAATGTTGTGTTTTTTGCTAATTTCTTCGATTGTTTGAATTAAAGGATGTGTAATGCTAACTTCATTATTGCGATAAGCCCCAATTAACAGTAAATATTTGGTTTTTGGGTCGTTAATTAACAATTCTATCAACTTGAGAGTAGCAGAATCAGCCCATTGCAAGTCATCTAAAAAGATGACTAAAGGGTTATCTTTTGTAGCAAAGACGCGGATAAAATCTGTAAAAACACGATTGAAGCGGTTTTGTGACTCTGCTGCATTTAGTGGTGCTACATCTGGTTGTTTGCCTATTACTAATTCCACTTCGGGAATGACATCAATAATAACTTTGCCATAGGACTTCACCGCAGCTAATATTTTACGCCGCCATGTTTCAAACTTTTGGTCATCTTCTGTCAGCAATTGCCGCATTAACGAACTAAAAGCCTGAATCAATGAAGCGTAGGGAACATTACGTTGAAACTGGTCAAACTTACCACTAATAAAAAAGCCTTTAGCACGAGTGATGGGTTTATTGACTTCATTGACTACTGAAGATTTCCCAATTCCTGAATAACCAGAAACTAATACCAATTCCCGTTTGCCTTGACTAACACGCTCAAAAGCATCTAAAAGTGAATTAACTTGAGATTCTCTACCATATAGCTTTTGAGGAATTAGTAACTGACTTAAAACATCTAGGCGACCAGGTGTAAAATCTATAATTTTACTAGTTGTTTCTAATTTTTCCCGACAAATTTCTAAATCTGCTAACAATCCTTTAGCTGTTTGGTAGCGGTCTTCAGCATTTTTTGCCATCAATTTATTAACTAGAGCAGAGATGGCGCTAGGAATTTCAGGGTTTAATTTTTCAATGCCTGTAGGTTCTTTAGCAATATGAGAGTAAACCAATTCTAGAGGATCATCACTTTGAAAAGGTAATTGGTCGGTCAGTATTTCATAAAAAGTCACTCCCAGAGAGTAAAAATCGCTGCGATAGTCCAGGCTACGGTTCATTCTCCCAGTTTGTTCGGGAGACATATAAACTAAAGTACCTTCTAGTTGATTGGGGTTAGCTAGTTGGGTGGTTTCTTTATCTAAACGTGATGCAATACTAAAATCAGTGAGTTTGACAATTCTAGTTTCGGGATTAATGATGATGTTGGCAGGTTTAATATCTTTATGAATAATATTACAACTATGTACAGATACTAGAGCTTTAGCTAATTGAATTGCAATGCTCATAAAACTCTTTAAGTCTTGTTTGCTGTGACTTAGCAGTTGTTTTAATGAGTAGCCATTGATATCTTCAAATACGATCGCCAGTCTATTTTTATGAGTTTCTAGCCTTAAGGTTTTAATTACACCTGCTAAATCTAGGTTAGCGGTAACTTTATATTCATGTCTCAAACGAGCGATCGCATCTATGGAAGGATAATCGGCTTTCAGTATTTTCAGAATAATCGGTTGTTGGTCATATACTGATCTAGCACGATAAATAATGGTATCATCTCCTTCATGGAGCATTTCGTTTAAGTCATACCCTGATATTGAATCCACTGCTAACATAATTATTACCTTTGTGAATAAACACAAAATATTTAAAAGGTTAACTATCTTTTCCTGAGTTACAAATTAAGAATTGTGGTACTCTATTCAGCCTATGATTTTGTAGAAGTATAAGACTCAGATTCCCAATTTTGCTTTAAAATTGGGAATCTAGTTAACTACTAATAATTGAGGGCGGCTGGATTTTGGAGCTGTCTACTTAAGAAATGTCTATCAAAGTTGGGTAAGTATTGTCTAATCAGATTTTTGTCTATTGCTGGACATTCAATATTAGTACCCTCGATAGCTTGAAGAACATTTTCTGTCAGGAAGTTGGGAGTGCGATGGTGTACCTCCAAAATAGTGCTACGGTCTTGATATACTTTCTCTTGGAAGAATGAAATTAATGGATGTAAAGGATTCGTAGTTGGTAGAGTAGATAGTGCATTCAACCAATTTTTTGGCGAAATCTTTTGTAGAGGATAGCCCAACTCCTCAATGTATTCAAATATTTCTAAATGACTTAATTCCTTTTCTTGAGGGACAAGGATATTGTACTGACCACCAGTATATTTTGTATCCAGTGAAAGATGAGCGATCGCTTCAGCCACATAGTCTACAGGTGTCGGAACCCAACGTTTTTCAGGAAACTCTGGATACATACCCATCTGAATACAACCACTCACAAAGCGGTAAAACATATCATTCAGGTTAGCGATTTTGGTTTGTCTGTGTCCAGAAATAAAACCAGGGCGGTAAATCGAAACTGCTAATCCTTGTTCTTTGGCTGAGTGTAGCATTCTTTCTGCAACCCACTTTGAGCGTACATATCCATACTCTACAGACATAATTCCTTCACATAGGTCAATGTCAAGGTCTTCTACGACATCATTTATACCTAGTAATGAAGTGATTGAGCCATAAACAGCCAAAGTAGATAAGTAATGCAGAGTTTTATGCCGACGATGCGCTGCTAACGCCAGGATATTTGCAGTTCCATCAACATTGGGCTTTTTGATCAATGAGTAAGGTTTGATGTAATTAGTATCAGCAGCTACATGGTAAATTTGATCAACTTCGTCACCCAGTTGGTCAAATAATTGTGTTGATAGTTGCAACTGTGGTTGTTCGAGATCGCCATTAAGAACATTTACCTGCTCAAGTTTCGCCGTTGGTAACTGATATTGTATGAAAGTGGTACGTAGCCTTTCAATCGCAATGGCTTGGCTTTCTGCTCTAATCAAGCAATAGATTTTTCTATAGCTACCTCTTCTCAACAGTTCATCCAGCAAGTGTGCGCCCAGAAAACCTGTTGCACCTGTAATCAATGCACAGTCATATTTAGCTTGTGGTGGTTGTTGCCAAATCGATGTATTCAAATTTGGTGAAAGTACAGCTTCTGCCTTTAAATCAATGTGTCTATCATGAGTGACGCTTTCACTTTTGAGTTTAAATTGCTCTAATAATCTTGCTACATCCGATGGTGTGGGATATTCATAAATTAAGCGAGAAGGAATAGTCACACCAAAATCCCGTTCCAGCCCATATAAAACATGCGCTATGCACAGGGAACTACCACCCATCTCAAAGAAATTAGAGTGAGGCTTGCAAGTTCCAGTCGGTAACTCTAAAGCTTCGTCAAACACTACTGCAATTTTGATGGAGTTGTCCATCGTATCGGTAACAAAAGATGGTGTTTGAGGCAATTCTGGTAAAGAATTTCGGTCTACTTTGCTGCGATTAGGTAGCAAAGGTAATTCATCCATAAATACAAAACGTGTAGGCACCATATAATCTGGTAGTTGCTCGGCTGCAAAGCGTTGTAAGTGCTTTTCTGTCAAAAACTGCCCAGCTTTCGGCACGACGTATGCAACCAGCATTGATATACCGTAATTTTCTGCTACATCACTACTTTCTATACGTGTAGTTTTAATTGCCTTAACTGCATTCGTCTGTACTCCTGGATGTTGAGCAAGTATCATTTCAATGGCTTCTATTTCTATGCGCTTGCCCCGAATTTTTACCTGATGATCAGACCTACCTGCATAGTGTATTAATCCAGGATGATCGGCATCTTCATAAACAACATCGCCCGTTTTATAAATTTTGCCCACACCAAACGGGTTATCCAGAAAACGAGAACTGGTAATTTCAGGTTTGTCGAGATAGCCTTTGGCTACTCCCATCCCGCCTACATATAGCTCACCTTTTTCACCAGGCCGACAAAGTTGAAGTTCTTCATCAAGAACATATAGCTCTACATTTGGCAGTGCATAACCAATAGGTAGATTAATATCCTGTGGCTGAAACTCGTACATTGTACAGCAAACAGTAATTTCTGTTGGCCCGTAAGCATTGAAAAAGCGAGTTTGGGGTGATATCCAAGCTTGAGCAAGCGAGACAGGACAAACTTCACCACCTACCACAACCATACGTAAATCAGTTAAGTGATTGCGGAAAGGTGTGAGTGTTGCAAGTACAGAAGGAGATAACATCACCCAATGCACCTGATGTTTTGTGATGAAGTTTGCCAAGAGTTGTCCAGGAAGCATTTGCTCTCTTGCACCTAATACCAAAGTTGCTCCACCACATAATGCTGTGAAGATTTCCCAAACTGCGGCATCAAAACTGATAGAAGCAAACTGAAGCAAGCGCAAGCCCGGTGTGATATTAAAAGTGCTACAACTAGCTTCTGCAAGATTGAGCAAACCTTGATGGGTCAACATTACGCCTTTAGGTATACCAGTGGAGCCAGATGTATAAATTATATATGCCAATTGCTCAGACTCTACGGGGTCTAACGCAAAGGACGTGGTTAAAGGTTGCCAGACAGTAGGAGTGTCTAAAAAACACATTTTTCCATCCAAACCACTCTGCCGCATAGCTGGCTCAAGGTCAAAAGCAAACTTTTGCTGTGTCAAAATTGTAGTTAATTTAGCATCAGCAATCATATAGCTGAGTCGCTGACGAGGTAAATCAGGATCAAGCGGTACAAACGCTGCACCTGCTTTTAAAATGGCACAGATTGCAACAATCATTTCAAAAGAAGGTTCAATACAAAGTCCAACTAAACTGTTAGGTTGTAGCCAACCTTGGGCTGTTAAGTATTGAGATAACTGTTCTGTCCGTCGCTGCAACTCACCATAACTAAACTGCTGATCTTCTACAATGACAGCCAATTCATCTTGATATTGCTGAAAAACCAAATCGATTAAAGAAACAACAGTTTTAGGAGTAGAAAATTTTTGAGTATTCATTATATTTACAGATTCGTTTTTGGTCAGAAAATGCGAGATTAAATATGGGTAGATGACATTGATAAAACTAAAAATCAAGGTATTTACTGGGATGGTGGAAAATTCGACATATTAGGATATCTGTTTTTTCAGTTGTTCCTTTGAGATGTTAGAGCAGTACAAGATTGAGTATGAGCATAAATTATGTATTAACTAACTACATACTTAAAGGTACAAGGAACAAATGAATCTCATTAGATATCAAGGTATTGTTATTCAAAATTTATTTACTAACAAGCAGTCATCTTCAAAAGAGATAGGTTTGATAATTGATAGCAAATTTGTAGTAACCCAGACTCATTCTCAAATGAATAACTCTAGATGTTAGATATTCATTCAGCAATTTAATGTAAGGTTTTTTGAATCTAGCTGGTGAGATGCTCATCTAAAGTTCCGGGAATAAGAATATGAAGCTAGAAATTTATCTTGACATAGCTGGTATTAAATATCCAGATAGTAATTCAAATCTTTAACTTTATAAAGCAACTATTTTAAATACTTATGCAAAGATATTTAAGTAGTTGATAAATAATTACTTTGATATCTATTGCTTGCTAAATAAAGGTTTGAATCAATCTTTAATGAGTAATTTATTTTGTCTAAACAATTTATCAGCAAACAAATATTGTAATTTTAAATTCTTAAGTATTTGTACTTGAGTATGTTAAAAATTTAACTATTTTACTGGTAAGTGTTAAAAATTTAACTTTTTAATGATGTGAATTACGTACCAGGGTTATCTGTAAATAAGGGGTATAAGGGTTTTAAACACCTACACATGCCACTTGGCTGAAGTAGGGAAACCATAGGCTGGGCTTTTTCCTAAAGCTATATGGCATTTATGCAACACCCCACTAACTGGCTTAGACTTGTTTGCTGAGTGTAGTCATCAATTTTAGTAGGTGTAACTGGGAATACTTAATTGAGGAGAGATTGTGAATGTCAAGAATGAGGAGAAAATTGTGAATCTACCAGTTACAGGTAACCTTTATGCTTGCTGATTGGGTTGTTAAAGGTTTAGCAAATGGAACATTAGAACGAGTTGGCGGTGTAATTCGAGAAGTCGGAACTAAACAGGTTGTTACTTGGTTAAGAGAGATAACTGGACAACCTGCTCAAGTTAATAAGTCTGATAATTTGCTCAATCTGATTTTTTCAGGAGCTAATCTTGTTACTACAGGGGTTAATAAGGCGAATTAAAGCCTAACTTACGCATTAAACTGATTTTAAATTTCTATAAGTTTAGCCTAACCTTTGTTGGGTTATGCTTCGCTTCACCCAACCTACCAATCTCAACTTAATCCCGGTAAGAATGAGGATGCAAATTCAGGTTGGTTGTTTTCTAACCATTTCAGAATTTGATTTAGGGAGTTAGTTAAATTAGACATTCTTTACACCTTTGACCGAAATAAAAAGCAAAAAGGCGAACTTTTGTTCGCCTGATATAGCAATCTTTTCTGATACTATTTCACCTTAAACATGATACATATATCCAACCATCGCCTCGATTTTGCTCGGCGACCGGAAGCAGAAGTACAGATAAAGTGATTTGTATCAGTAATTCCGTTAATTGGTATGAGTTGTGAAAAAATATTCTTTTTAACGAACCGCAAAGGACTCATAGACGCGATAGCGGCTTCCCGCAGGGTAGGACACAAAGAAAGAGAACAAAGAGAAGAAAAAGAAGTTCACAAATGATTTAGGATTGCTATGGTTTATTGATTAAATTGCCACACACAACTTAAATCTTGGCTTCTTCTCTGACTAACTTATCCCAACCCAAGTCTTTCAAATTATTATTGCGACGCAGTGGGCGAGTGACTAACTCTAAGATGTCACGGGCATTGCTAAAACCATGAATTTGAGCAAAGGTAAACTCTACTGACCACTTGGTATTAATGCCGCGTGCTTCTAATGGGTTAGCGTGAGCCATTCCAGTAATTACTAAGTCGGGTTTTAACTCATAAATGCGCTGCACTTGGTTGTAATTATCTGGTTTTTCGACAATCTTGGGTAAAGGTACACCCATTTCTTGACAAGCTTGCTCTAACATTGCCAATTCTGCTGCTTGGTAACGCTTATCCATGTAAGGAATGCCAACTTCATGGACTGTCATTCCACAACGTACCAAGAACCGCGCTAAGGAGACTTCTAGCAGGTTATCACCCATGAAGAATACAGACTTGCCACGAATTAGTTTTACGTAGTCTTCTAAGCCTGCCCAGATTTGTGCTTCTCGTTCTTCTAGTCCTTTGGGTGTAATGCCAAACACTGAGCAAATTTTCTCTATCCAGGCGCGAGTTCCATCAGGGCCGATGGGGAAGGGTGCGCCAATTAATTTGCATTTGCGGCGACGCATTAAGGTGGTAGCTGTGCGGCTGAGGAAGGGGTTAACACCTGCAACGTAATATCCTTCTTCTAGCACGGGTAGTTCTGTGAAGCGTTTAGCTGGTAGCCAGCCAGAAACTTTGATGCCTTGTTTCTTTAATTCTAGGGTTAACTGGGTAACAACTGGATCAGGGAGGGAGCCGAAAAGAACTAGAGGTGGATGATCTACGTATTCTGATTCTTCTTGAACTACATCTTCTTTTTTCTTACCAAAGTTGAGCAGTTTTTGAATGGCGTTGCGCTCGTTTTTCTCATTTTCGGTTATGGGCGCTTGGGTAGGACAGCGATGTGCCATTGCGGCTAAAACAGTGTCTTCACCTTGGGTAAAAGCGTAATCTAAACCGTTGGCACGGGCGACAACAATGGGAATGCCTATTTCGCTTTCTAACTTGGGTGCTAAACCTTCCAAGTCCATTTTGATAATTTCTGTGGTGCAAGTGCCAATCCAGACAATTACACTGGGGTTGCGATCGCGTTTTATTTGCTCACACAACCGCTTTAATTCTTCATAGTCATTTAACTGTGCTGAAATATCACCTTCTTCTAACTCTGCCATTGCATAACGGGGTTCAGCAAAAATCATCACCCCCATTGCATTTTGGAGAAAATAGCCACAGGTTTTTGTCCCAATCACCAAGAAGAAGCTATCTTCAATCTTTTGGTACAACCACGCCACGCAGCTAATCGGACAGAAGGTGTGGTAATTCCCAGTTTCGCACTCAAAGTTTAAAGCTTCTGGTTGTTGCGCGACAGTCATTTTGGTTTTCTCCCCTTGTAATTTAAAGGCAGATGAATGTAGGGTCAGCAATAGGAAGAGTTGGGGAGTGAATAAGTAGTGAGAGGATGATCATACCCTACTCTCTACTGCTTACTCCCTACTCCCTACTCTGTACAGCACAGTGAGCAATCCCTAAATTCAACTGAAACAGTAACTATTAACTGTTGGGGAAGAGACGGGCAATTTCTGAGTCATCAAAAACACCAGTTGGTAATTCTTCCCCTAGAAAATCATTATTTTCTTCACCCTTTTGCAATCCGGTTTCATCACCCCAAACATCAGACAAAACATCATTAAAAGCGTTTTCATCTGGTGGGTTTAAGTCGCCGAGAATTTCTTCATCTAGTTTGGTTGCTGATGTGGTGTCACTTTTAAAGGAAACATCGCCAAAATCATCAGTCTCAAGTGCGTTCGTCGAAGACGTTGCCAAAGGCATCGCAGCTTGAGGCTCATGTTTGCCGTTCTGTTCATTAGACAAGGAAACATCATTTAATTCTTGGTTGGGTTCCTTATCCTTTAATTCACTAGCATCTAAACCAAAACCGTTGAGATGAGAAATTGCTAAGGTTTCATCATCAACATTGTCATCTGGCAGCACAATTGTTGACTCTTCTTGGTTTGTCTCTGGTTCAACTGGAGGATTACTCAAGCGATTACCAAGGACAATGTCTGGGTCAAAATGCAGTTCCAACACTTCAATTAAGGTGTCAGCATCAGCATTCAATTTGGAAAAGGGCATCATCAACTGCGCTAGTTTTGGTTCTAGCGCGTTCACAACTCCCAGGATGAGGTAAGAAGGTGGTCGCTTGCCGCCATCGGGGGTATACACTGACTCGACTTCCATGTGCAAGGTAATCCAGTCACGGTTAACCTGGAAGAACTGCAACCACTTTTGTCTAATTGAATCTGTAAAGCTACTAAAGAAAGCCATATTTGTCCCTCATCCTGAGAACTTGGTGATTTATACAATCATCAAGTCTAATTCCTCTTCTGAATTAGGAACCTGTGGTTTACGCGGATTTAGATAAAAATCAGACAACAAAGAGAACAATTCGCGATCGGGAGCGTCGTTCGGTACTACTCCCTCTGGTCTTGCCAAAATTTGGTCAGCAATGTTGAGGTAATAGTCGCAAACGTAGTTCAGGGAAGGATCTGACTCTGCCATTTCAAATAATGTCTTACCTTTGACGCGAGAAACGCGGATATCTTCAATTAAAGGTAAAACCTCTAGAACAGGCATGGGGACTGATTCTACATATTTATTAATCAAGTCACGCTTTGATGTCCGATTGCCAATTAAACCAGCTAAACGCAATGGGTGAGTCCGGGCTTTTTCTCTGACGGAAGCGGCAATTCGATTTGCTGCAAATAAAGCATCAAAGCCATTATCAGTAACGATCATGCAGTAATCTGCATAGTTTAAAGGAGCCGCAAAGCCACCACAAACTACATCACCCAGCACATCAAATAAAATTACATCGTATTCATCAAAGGCGTTGAGTTCTTTCAGTAATTTTACGGTCTCCCCAACTACGTAGCCACCACACCCTGCACCCGCAGGAGGGCCGCCAGCTTCTACGCAGTCAACACCGCCATAGCCTTTGTAAATGACATCTTCTGGCCAAACATCTTCGTAGTGATAATCTTTGGACTGGAGAGTGTCGATAATTGTCGGAATCAAAAATCCAGTCAGGGTAAAGGTGCTGTCGTGTTTCGGGTCGCAACCAATTTGCAGCACTTTTTTGCCCCGTTTGGCTAAAGCGACAGATATGTTACAGCTAGTTGTTGACTTGCCAATACCGCCTTTTCCGTAGACTGCTAGTTTCACTGTTATTTGCCTCTTATAGTTTTTTGTCAAACTTTTGGCTCAAACATTGGCCTTCACCTAGCCGCCGATGGCAATGTGTGAGGTAGTTGAGTGTCATTATTGACGAAATTGCATAGAAAATAAAGGGGGCATAAATCTAAAAAATGAAGCAAAAAGGTTTATTGGCTAATAATAATTTAATTTTGATTTTAAAATCTATAAAAAATCTTTATTAATTCTAAAAAATTGTTTTTTAAATATTTTATTTATTTATTTATATAAAAATAGTTACAATAGACAAAAATATTCAAACTCCCTTGGCATAAGGTTTTTATTGAATCTTCTCCTTTTAATGCCTAATCGATATGGGCGTAGGGTTGGCAGTGGAGAGGAAAATCCCTAACCCAATGTGATGAGTAGCAATACGAGTTTTTTAGAGCGCAAATTAGCCTTGTTTAGCCACTCAGTAGACTATCTCAAGGCTAATTTTTAACGCTCGGTACTGCATTTGTGAAAAATTATAAAATTAAGGCTTTTGACTAAAAATTTTGGTAATTTGAGTACTTATACTCAGTCAATAATGCTAAAATCTGACCCTTCACCCCTCAATAAACTTAGAACCGCTATAAATTGCTTCCATTTCTTGTAATGATTGCCAGCCAGCCAGCCACTGAGAACGGTCTTGTAAGAGTTTGGCGTTAATCCAGAAACGAACATTAGGGTCACAGGATGCAACCATTTCCGCATAAACCCACTTACCTTGATTTTTGCGGTTAGCGACTTGAAAGTGTCTCCAACCGTCTACTTTTTTCTGTGCTGTCCACTTAGAGCCTACCAAGTAGGGAAATTTTTGCTTTTTGCTCATTGGTCAATGGTCAAGGGTCAATAGTTAAAATTATGCTGTATTTCCTTCTCTATAAAATTCAGGATTTACCCACAAAGTTGGTCTGTGAAGATTGGGTATGAGGGTTGTGAATAATTACACTGTTCGGCTGACGCTCACGACGAAACTCCTCAGCCTTCTCAAAACCCTTGGTTTTTGATCTCACTGCGTAAGTCCCACTCAATTGAGAATCAACAAGGTTATTGACTTATTTTTGTTTAAGCTGTAGTTTCATTATTGTACTTAAATACGATATCCCGATAGGTATGCAGTAGTTTAAGCAGATGAGACCAATATTTAAATTTAAGTAAGTCGGTAAAAATAAACGGAACTAGGTAATACAGTGTCAATTTGTCTTAAATCTTGACAGATGATATGGACGTGTTAGCGGCTAGTCAGATGAAAATGCCTAAAGGCCAATTCACAAGTTAGGGCAAATGACGAATTTAACTAGTTAATTTTATTTAGATCCGACCTACTTAGCTTTTTATCAAAAGTTCGGTTTTTAGCAATTATTAATATTGTTCTTAATCTGCGTAAGCTTTATGCAGTATGAGTTTGTATAAAGTTTAGTTTGAATTTTAATTTGTTTTTTTGAGCAGTAAATACTATTGTGAATCACTTTGGATGTTTTTAATGAAAAGTGCAATTTAGTTATTGCTGCCGAGCCGAAGTCATAGTTTTCAGAATGTTTAAGTCAAGGAAAAGTTTTTTAGGGTTGTGGTTAATTACGGGAGTAGCGATCGCACTCTCACTCATCACGCCTCCAGCCTTTGCCACTAGTTCCAATTCCTGTCCAGCAGAAATGGTGATGATTCCCGGTGGCACATTCACGATGGGATCTGATAATTCCGGTTATCTAGAAGAACTCTCCGCACAAGAAGTCAAAGTTAGTTCCTTTTGTATTGATAGATATGAAGTAACTAACGCCCAATTTGCAGCCTTCGTCAAAGCAACAGGATATGTCACCATTGCCGAGCGTCCTTTACCCAAAGAACAGTTTCCTGATTTGCCAGATGAACAGAGATTACCGGGTTCTCTGGTGTTTGAAATAGCCCAACCAGGCGCAAAGTATTTAAGTTGGTGGCATTGGCAGACTGGGGCGAATTGGCAACATCCTTTTGGAGTGGAAAGTGCCATCACAAATCAAGATAACTATCCAGTCGTGCATATTGCCTACACAGATGCCCTAGCCTACGCCCAATGGGCAGGTAAATCACTCCCGACAGAAGCGCAATGGGAATATGCGGCTCATGGAGGATTAGATAATGCAACTTATACTTGGGGCGACCAGTATTCCGCGAAAAAAGCCAACACTTGGCAAGGCATTTTTCCCTTTTTTAATACTAAAAAAGATGGTTATGTCGGTATTGCACCCGTTGGTTCCTTTTCGCCTAACGGTTATGGTCTGTACGACATGACAGGTAATGTTTGGGAATGGACGAGCGATTGGTTTCAACCGGGACACAACCACAAAACCCACACGCTCAATCCCACAGGCCCAGAAACCAGCTTTGACCCGAATAAACCCACAGAAATTGCTCTACACGTTATCAAAGGTGGGTCTTATTTGTGTGCGCCTAACTATTGCAGCCGCTTCCGTCCGGCGGCGCGAGAATCTCAAGCACCCGATACGGGAACAACTCATATTGGGTTTCGCTTAGTAATGAATTTGACTACAGAAAGGATGCAGAATGAAGTTTAAATCCAAGCATTGGGAATTGTTCAGAGAAATAGCAAAGGCGATCGCTTTATCTTTGCTCATCACTTTGTTGATGGTCAATAGCCCCGCCTTTGCAGCTACATCAGAAGTTTTACCCGTTCCCTTCCCAGAATTCAAAGGTAAAATTGGCCTCACCTATAAAGAATCACAACCAGACTTTCCCCAACCCATCACCGCCCCAGCCAAAGCCCCCAACGTCTTGCTAGTAATTCTAGATGATGTCGGTTTTGGACAAGCCAGCACCTTTGGCGGCCCGGTGGATACGCCTAACCTAACTCGCCTCGCCGAAAGAGGATTACGCTACAACCAATTTCACACCACAGCCCTGTGTTCGCCTACCAGAGCAGCTTTGTTAACTGGACGCAATCACCATTCAGTCAATACAGGGGTAGTAGAAGAATTAGCTACAGGTTATCCTGGCTACACAACAATTTTGCCGAAAAGTGCTGCCACCGTTGCCGAAATCCTGCGACAAAATGGCTACAACACCTCAGCTTTTGGGAAATGGCACAATACACCAGACTTTGAAACCAGTGCCGCCGGGCCTTTTGATCGCTGGCCTACCGGGTTAGGGTTTGAGTATTTTTACGGCTTTCTTGGTGGTGATACTAACCAGTGGAGTCCGGCTTTGGTCGAAAATACTAAACGTGTAGACAAACCCAACAAGCCAGATTATCACCTAACACCTGACTTAGTAGACCATGCGATCGCCTGGATTCGCAATCAACAATCCATCGCGCCAGAAAAACCCTTTTTCGCCTACCTCGCCACCGGAGCCACCCACGCACCCCACCACGCCCCCAAAGAGTGGATTGAAAAGTACAAAGGCAAATTTAACCAAGGCTGGGATAAATTACGCCAAGAAACCTTTGCCCGTCAAAAACAACAGGGTGTAATTCCTGCCAACGCCCAACTTACACCCCGCCCCCAAGAATTGCCAGCGTGGGATTCCCTCTCCGCCGAACAGCAAAAACTCTATGCCCACATGGCTGAAGTATTTGCTGGATTTTTAGCACATACAGATTATGAAGTCGGCAAATTAATTAATGCCGTTGACCAACTCGGTGAACTAGATAACACCTTAGTTATTTATGTCGTTGGAGATAACGGTGCGAGTGCCGAAGGTGGTTTAACAGGTAGCGTCAACGAACTGCAAGTTTTCAACGGTGTACCCGAAAATCTCCAACAACTACTAGCTGCTTATGATGACTTGGGTAGCCCCAAAACCTTCAACCATTTTCCGGCGGCTTGGGCTTGGGCAGTTAACACGCCTTTCCAATGGACAAAGCAAATCGCCTCTCATTTTGGCGGGACTCGCAACCCCTTGGTAATTTCCTGGGGCGACAATATCAAAGACCAAGGTAGTATTCGCAGTCAATTTCATCATGTAATTGATATTGCCCCCACCATTTTAGAAGTAGCGGGAATTGCTGTCCCCAAAGAAGTTAATGGTGTCAAACAACAAGCGATCGAAGGTACTAGCCTTGCATACACCTTTAACCAAGCTGATGCGCCCTCCCATCGAGAAACTCAATACTTCGAGATGCTGGGCAACCGAGCAATTTACCATGAAGGTTGGGTAGCAGCTGCGCGTCATGGTCGCTTACCTTGGGAACGGACGGTAAAAGGCAGCTTTGAGACAGATGAGTGGGAACTGTACAACATTGCCGAAGATTTCAGCGAAGCGAAGAATCTAGCCAAGCAAAACCCCCAGAAGCTAGAAAAACTGCAAAAGTTGTTTTTAAAAGAAGCCCGCAAACATCAAGTATTACCGTTAGACGATCGCATCGCCGAAAGATTTGATGTGAAAATTCGCCCCAGCCTCACCAAAGGACGCACCACTTTCACCTACTATCCTGGTACAGTGGGCATTCCCGAAGGTAGCGCCCCCAATCTCAAAAATCGCTCTTTCAACATCACAGCTAACGTAGAAATTCCTGAAAATGGTGCTGAAGGTGTCCTTTTAACCCAAGGTGGACGCTTTGCTGGTTGGAGTTTCTTCCTAGAAGATGGTAAGCCCACATATATCTACAACTACGCCAATACTGCCCGTTACATCATCCAAGCCCCAGAAAAGTTACCTCCTGGTAAATCTACACTGCGGTTCAACTTTGATTATGACGGTGGTGTAGGTGCAGGCGGCATCGGCAAACTTTTCATTAACGACCAACAGGTAGCCGAAGGACGCATAGAAAAAACCATCGCTTACCGTTTAGCCCTAGACGAAACTTTTGATATTGGCAGAGATACAGGTACTCCAGTTGTAGATAGTTATCAAGTACCCTTTGCTTTTACTGGTAACTTACAACAAGTCAGTTTGGAGTTGAAGTAATAGAGAGTGGGAGTAGGGAATGGGGAGTGGGGAGTAGTGGTTCGGCTACGCTCAGTACAAGTTCGCTCACTAACTGTGATTGGGGAATGGGCTTTAATACAACTCGAATCTTTGTCTTCTTTTGCTATTCCCTGTTCTCTGTTCCCTATATAGCAGTCCTAAATCATTTGTAAAATTTCTATATCTTTTTCTTCTTTCTTACCTTTGCGTCCTTGGCGGTTCGTTTCTATATCTATGTTTTTCACGACTCATTTAGGATTGCCATATCCCTAAATATTTTATTCTGCACGATGAATTAAATCATGAATGAACTATTAGTATTAACTGACAAGCTTGCACTGTTCACATTCATTGTTTGCACTATGTTGGGTGCAGGTTTAAGTTTAACGCTACAACAAATTTGGGAACCTCTTCGCAGTCCCCGGCTTGTTGTGTCATCTCTGCTGGCGAATTTTGTTTTAGTGCCACTTTTTATCTATTTGCTAGTACAAATAGTACCTTTAAGTGAACCGTTAAAAGATGGTCTACTAGTCATGGCAGTAGCATCGGGGCCGCCAGCTTTGCCGAAACTAGCTCAAATAGTTAAGGGTAATATCGCCTTTTCTGTAGGATTAATGATGCTGTTGATGCTTGGCACTATTTTTTATATGCCGATTGTACTGCCATTAGTGGTGCAAGGTGTAGAAATTAACTCTTGGGATATTGGCAAACCCTTGTTATTGCTGATGGTTAGCCCATTAGTAATTGGATTATTGATCAAAGCTAAATTTACTGCGATCGCTCCCATTATCCAGCCAATTTTTTTCAAGTTATCTAGTGCTGGATTACTTTTAGGTCTGGTAGTCAGACTATTTATTCATACTAACGATATCATCACATTATTAAAAACAGGTGCAATCTTTGTTTGTGCGGTCTTTATTATTTTCTCCTTTAGTGTTGGTTATCTTTTAGGCGGACCTGGAATTGATACCCAACGTGTGCTAGGCGTGGGAACTGCCCAACGCAATTTTGCCGCAGCATTATTAGTGGGTACGAGTAATTTTTCCGACCCTAATGTAGTGAGCATTATTATGGTGACGAGTCTATTAATGATGGTGATAGTTATTATTATGGGGCCAAAGTTTATCGAACTAGACCAAGTAACAAATGCAGAAATCAAACAGGTAGAGGTTTGATTTTAGGATGAGTGATGAGTAATAAGTAATGAGTAATGAGTATTTACTGATTACCCATTACTTATTACTTAAAGAATGCGAAAATAACTTTTCCCACTGCAAATTTTACTCATTCGGGAAAGGATTGGGCATGAATTTTTCACCTCTGAAAAGCTACAAAATCAGCAGCCTCACCCAATACCCTAGCTTTGTGCATTAATCTAGGTTATTTGTGAATGACAACAGGTGTTCCGACGGATGCCCAATTAAATAACCACTTAGCATGGTTCGGTGCGACATTGATGCAACCATGACTTACAGGTGTACCAAATTTTTTATGCCAGTAAGCTCCGTGGATTCCGTAGTTACCTTGGTAAAACATTGCATAGGGTACGTTGGGAACGTCATAATCTCTACCACGCATTCGGGTTGATTTATGTTTAGACTGAATTGTAAAGCTGCCAGTACGTGTGGGAGTGGACTTTTTGCCTGTGGAAATAGTAACTGCGTAAACAGCTTTTCCGCCTTCCCAGGCTGTTAATCTTTGAGTTGCAAGATTAACCTGTATCCAACGTTGGTCGGATTTTTGTAAGGTTTGGATGTTTTGTTTAATTGTCTCGTTTTTGGAACTGGCTGTGACTGTATTTGTGCAAACACCAATCACACTCAAACATACTGCTGCACCAATCACTAATTTTTTGAAGTGGTGCATTGGGTGAGAATCAATCAGACTTTTCATGATGTATGCACTTTTACCAGGTAGTCTTAAGAATTTTTTCCTTTTTACTTTGTAGCCTAAAAAATCAGTAGATGTGTATTTTGCTACGCTAAATTCTGCATCAGGTTACTGGCAGATTGGGCGATCGCTTGCCAATTTTCTGCTGCTACCAACTGTTTTGGAAACAATTCACTACTTAAGCCCACAGCAACAGCCCCAGCTTGGATAAATTCGGAAGCATTTTCTAGGCTGACTCCACCTGTAGGAATTAAAGGAATATGACCCAAGGGAGCCTGTAAACTTTTGATATAACTGGCTCCGCCTACTGCTTGCACAGGAAAAACTTTCACACAACTAGCACCGTGATGCCAAGCTGTGACAATTTCTGTAGGAGTCAGCGCCCCTGGAATGATTGGCACATCTTTAGCGACTGCGGTGTGAATCATTTCAATATCAATATGGGGTGAAAATAAGAATTGCGCCCCAGCCGCGATCGCATCTTGTAACTGCTGCACGTTGAACAGTGTACCTGTGCCAATTAGACAATCTGGTAATTTCATCCGTAATTTAGCGATCAATTCTGCGGCGCGTTCGCTAGTCCAGGTAATCTCAATTAGCTGCATTCCTCCAGATGCTACCGCCATCGCCATTTTTTCTCCTATTTCGATTTTGGGCGCACGGATAACTGCGATCGCTCTGTTTTTTCGCAACTGTGATAACCAAACTTGATTAGACATTCTCGCTGGGACAAACAAGGCTTGAAAATATGTACTACCAGCGTGACACATTCTAGAGGCACAGGGAGTGTTGGGAGAGAGGGGAGAGAGGGGAGTGTGGGGAGTGTGGGGGGAAAGATTTCTTCACCATCCTCCCACACTTCCCACACCTCCCACACCCCTGGATTTCTCTCACAAGAGAGAAATCCAGGTTTCCTACTCCCCCCTCCCCAGCTACGAAAAAAGGACTGGATAAACCAGCCCTTTTTTGTAATTATTTAATTTGTTTATTTTAATAACGGGATTTTTTGTTTTTGAGTTTTTGTTTTTTACGCCGTTTTTCAGAAGTGGCAACTGCCATATCTACCGGATAACCAACAACAGGAATTACTTGATATTTGCGCTCATCTTCTAAGTTTCTCAGTTCTGTGTAATTTACCCAATGGATACAATCAACCGGACAAGTGTCAATTGCTTCTTGGATGACTTCTTCCGCGTCCCCGTCTTGGCGAATTACGCGCGATCGCCCGTAATCTGGTTCAATGTAAAAAGTATTTCGCGCAACATGAGCGCAGTGTTTACAACCAATACAGGTGATTTCGTCAACATAAACACCCTTTTGGCGTAACACTCCACCCAACTCCGGCTCTAAACCAGAACGTTCTGGGTTATCCCGCAAAAAACCCCCTAATTCTGGTTCCAAACCGGAACGATTATCTTCCTGTTCCTCCGGCGAAGGCAGAAAATCAGCCATTACGCACTCCAGCGTTGTACTACTAAGCGAATAGAACCGTCTGCATTTTTTTGTTGTTCAGCAACTTGAAAACCAGCCAATGCAGTTTCCTTAACCACTGTTTGGTAAGCATAACGTTGGGTGACTTGGCGCAAGAAACCATCTACAGACAGATTTTGTTGCCAGTACTGCAAGTCAGCTACTAATTCGTATTCTTTGCCATTCCATCTAAAGCCGATGTCATAGCCATTTTCCTGCTCAATGGTGACTTCCGCAGGATGGGTTTGACCGCGATAGCCACGTACCTCGCGGGGGCCTGGTTTCCAGTCGATGCCCAAATCGGTTAGCGCATCTTTTAAAGAATCAAGGTTACGGATTTGAGTCTTAATTTGGCTAAAGTGTGACATGGTGGTTGTAAATCAACGACAATAAACTGTTAGAAAACTTACCATTCGCTGTAAGTAGCTTGCGTATTCGCCTGATTCGATTGGTGTAACTGATTGGCGAAATATTCTGAGGTTGGCTCTTGATTAAGTACTTGCCCCAGCTGTGCTTCTATTGCCTCTGTTACTTCAGCACAAGAAGCACCCACAATGCCAGTGACTTTCTCTTGTACCCGACCGTCTGGATAAATTATGAATTCTAATGTCTCCATGCTTTTGGCCAACCACGATAGTAAGCTTGGACTGTACCCCCTAGCACAATGCTAAGAATCCTGTCCAGGGAACATTGTTACTTAGACACAAACTTGCCATTTTTTAACTAATGTTCCATCTCTCAATATAAATATCTCAGAAAATTTACAAAAGTTATTATTTTAATAAGTCATTACATCTGTCATTAGTTAGTCTCTCTTAACCTTCTAGAATAGTCAAGTTTAAAATTAAGTTAGTTAATTCAGGGATAAAAGCCTTTCAAACCAACACTCTTCGGTAGTATAGCTAGATCAGTCAGTCACAAAACTATGCAATTTATTGAAAAAGTTTATCATTATGATTAGATAAACCCTATTCTTCCTGTAGGGTGATATGGCAGGTAAGGGACTTCTAATTAAAATAGGACTTACGCAAAAAACGAAAAAGTAGGGTTTTAGAACAGGGTGCGGGGGTATGAGGGTGTAAGGGTGTAAGTATTCAAAACCCCTTACGCCCCATACCCTTTCACCCCCGCACCCAATCCCTACAGACAATTTTGGTGCGTAAGTCCTGTAAAAAATAACCGCTCTTTCCTACTCCCCACTCCCCACTCCCCACTTTCTACTCCTAACCTGTAAAGATAATTTCAAAAATCAAACCTAATTACTATATTTATGGCAACTGCTTCTCTTACCGATTCTCTAGTTCCTAACCCTGTACCAAAATCGGCAATCATTCGTTTAGAAAATATCTTTAAAACCTACGGTAGTGGCGAAACTGAAGTCAAAGCACTGAACAATGTCAACTTGACCATCAACGAGGGCGAGTATTGTTCAATTATGGGGCCTTCTGGTTCAGGTAAATCCACAGCCATGAATATTATCGGCTGTTTAGACCGCCCCACAGACGGACATTACTATTTAGATAACGTTGATGTTGCCCAAATGGATGATAAAGCTTTGGCACATATCCGCAACAAAAAATTGGGGTTTGTCTTTCAACAATTCCATCTATTACCCCAACTGACAGCCTTAGAAAACGTGATGTTGCCAATGGCTTATGCTAATGTTAACCCCACAGAAAGACGCGATCGCGCCGTTGTCGCCTTAACCAGAGTTGGTTTAGAAAAGCGCCTAAACAACAAACCAAATCAACTCTCAGGAGGACAACAACAAAGAGTAGCGATCGCCCGTGCTATTGTCAACCGTCCCGTCGTTCTCCTCGCCGATGAACCCACAGGCGCACTTGACTCTCGCACCACCCAAGAGGTACTAGACATTTTCACCGAATTAAACGCCAGTGGGATCACCGTAGTCATGGTAACTCACGAACCAGATGTCGCCCGACAAACTCAGCGCATTGTTTGGTTCCGCGATGGTGAAATCATACACTCTCATCTCACACCCAATGATTTGACTCACTTGGCTGGTTAGAGGTTAGAGGCTAGAGGTTAGAGGCTAGAGGTTAGTACAACAAGGCAAAAGTAAAAAGGCAAAAGGAAAAAGAAAGAATAACGATACCACAAGCCTTTTAGCAATTTTTTATGGTCACTGAGCGTAGCCGAAGTGTGGTCTGTTTATTTACGCCGACCTGTACTAGAGGTTAGAGGCTAGGAAAGGTATTAATTTTGAGATATTGAAGTTACGCCACTACAGGCTTTTTATCTAACCTCTAGTCCCCAGATCCTAGCCTCCCCTCTACATACATTATTTCGCATTGTTCTTTTTATCTAGCCTCTAGTAGTCTGCCAAGAGAACTTTGTGTGGTGGCTGGCAGAGGGGCAGGGTAGAGAGTACCTTCATTCCCCCCTGCTCCCCTGCTCCCTTACAGGGTCTACACAGCAATATTGGGTTGGTGGACTACTAGCCCCTAGCCCCTAGCCTCTTTACAGACTGGAAGTTTTACCAGTTTCTGCTTGTGTTTCAATGGGTTGGACATCACTGTAGCCCATTTCACCCGCTATGGTTCTAAAAACTGACATTTGTGCTTCAAAATCTAATCCTTCAATTTGAGACAGCAAATCATTAATTGCATTACCAGTTTCGTAATCATCAGGAAAATCAACTACTGTATCACCCATTGCTACTGCCCAAACATACCAAACTAATAATTGATTATTTTCTTTTAATGCACCATAGGCGCGGGAATATTCTGTGTCTTTGCGGTTAACTATATCCCGCATTACATTTAATTGTGCTTCCTCAGAAAGTTGTAAATAATCATTTAATAAAAGCGGTGCTAATTCTGGTTCAGCAGCAGCCGGAGCCGCAGGAGTAATAGAGTCACCCATGTTTTCATAAACCAGATAAAACCATGCTAATTTAGCATCAGTATCTAACTTATTAAAAGCTTTTACCACACTTTGGGTTGCGTTGCTTAATGCTTGAGTAGCATTATTTTCGTAATTTGCAGTCATGATTTATCACCAGGAAATTAACATATCAAACTAAGAGTTAACAAGGTTTTGTAATTACAATCTCCCTCCCAGAGAAAGACTTATTTTAATAGAGGATTAAAACTTATCTCTGTCTTGTAATAGAGGTAATAATCTCTCTCTAGGTGGCAGTAATTCATAAATTTACCTTGATACAATCGCCCCAGAATTTAATCAAATTACACAAGGTGTTAAATTATGGCTGATACAATAAAACCCAATCCTAATGAAGCTACTACCCATGATGCACAATTAACAGCCGAAAATATGGCTAGTGGCGAGGAAAAATTACAAAAAGTCGATTTTGATGCTGATTACGCAGCCGCACAGCAGTTTAGCATCAGTGAAATAGATCGCACTCCCGAAGGAGAAGCCGCCGCCCAAGCTGCAACTGCACCTAAATTAGAAATTCCCGAAGCTGAAGATAGAACCACTGAAGCACAGCCTACAGGGAACCCCGATGATTATTTAGAATTAGCTAAAGAAGTTGGGCGTTCTGATAATGAAGGCGTATCTAATGTTAGTGATGATTTAGTCAAACAAGCTATAGAAAAAGGTCAACCTAAAAAATAGCCATCTAAGGTATGAAGTATGAAGTATGAAGTGTGAAGTATGAATTGTTCTACTTTATCTTTCATACTTCATTTTTAATTTCATAGCCTTAGCCTCATAGATGAGGAAAGTATTGATTGCTGGAAGCATTGGGATTAATAGGTTTATACTTAGACATCTGCTAGATCACACAGGAAAATTAACAACAATTTTGAATAACATCTAGCAGTTCGCTAGGATGATTGATTAAAAAGTCAGGTTTTTGCTTTAATAAGACTTCTGGAGAGTTAAACCCCCAAGTGACAGCCACTACCTTAATATTGGCTTTTTTGGATGCTTCGATATCTCTAGTTTCATCACCAACGTAAATTACAGCTTGAGTTGAGAGTTGTTTTTGCTTTAATAAATTATTGATGATGGTTGTTTTGCCAAAAATTGTGACTCCAGAATAAATGAAATCAAATAGGTTATCTAATTCGTGGTTATTCAGAAAAGCTGTAACATTTTCTTTAGAGTTAGATGTGATAATTCCTAACTGATAACCATGATCTTTCAGTTCTGTGAGTGCTTCTTTAATTCCAGGAATTGGCTGAAATTCGTGAATTTTATTCTTGAGTTCTGATTTAACTTTTCTGAGGAGAAACGGAATCTTTAGGAGAGATACGCCTGAGTATTTAATAATTTCTCTAGAAGTTAAATTTCTCAAATGAGCGAGTTGTTCAGGAGTGATTTGTTTATAACCAAATTCTGTCGCTAAACGATTGGCAATACCAACAAGAGCATCTACTGTATCTGCAATTGTGCCATCAAAATCAAAAACGATTACTTTCTGAGTCATTATTTTGCCTAGATGCGTCAAGATTAGCACGGGCATTCCGTCTTAACATTTCTGGCTTAATCCGCCGCAACGCTGATGCCGGAAATTGTTGATCCCACTCCTCATCTGAGATTTTTGCTAATTCTATCAGCTTGGGCGCGATATTCCCAGGATAAGGTTGAAAATCTGCCACGTCGGTTGTCTGGGCAAATCGCTGATTCCAAGGACAAACATCTTGGCAAATATCACAACCTGCAACCCAGCCTTGCAAGTGTGGTGCGATCGCCTCTGGTAATTTTTCCCCCCGATTTTCTATTGTATGATACGCAATACAGCGATTAGCATCTACTACAAAGGGTTGCGTAATTGCACCAGTGGGGCAAGCTGTTAAACAACGAGTACAGCTACCGCAATGTTGTGTATGGGGGCGATCGCATTCTAGTTCTAAGTTGGTCACAATTTCTCCCAAAAATACCCAAGAGCCATACTCTCTGGTAATCACATTCCCATTTTTAGCAATCCAGCCAATTCCTGCTTTTTGCGCCCAGACTTTATCCTGCACAGGGCCAGTATCTGCATAGTACCTGGCTTTTACACCTTCACCCAGAGATTCTAACCAGCTATTTAGCTGCTTGAGTTTCTTGTGCATTACTTTGTGATAGTCTCGTCCCCAACCGTAGCGGGATATTTTGGCGTATTCTTCACCTTCGGGGCGTTGATGTGGAGTGTAATAATTCAGTGCCACACACACAAGCGATCGCGCTTCTGACATCACTAAACGAATATCTTGCCGCTTGGGATTATCCATCCACTCCATATCAGCGTGATAACCCAGTGCTATCCATGCTTGCAGTCTTTGAACTTCTGTATGATCTACCCCTTCTACAGCAGCAATTCCCACTTTGTGGAAGCCTAATTCTACAGCTTTTTCTTTGACTGCTTGGCTAGTTACAGAATTTTGATTCATGTGTTTGAGCTAAACTCTGCTCAAATTTTGGTTGCTTAATTATACACTCTACTGTCAAATCTGCCATAGAAAATTTGCCAGCCCACCTATTTGTAAATTTTATTTGCGGTTTGTAAATAAATGATGCAACATGGAAATGTCAGAGGCAAAGCCACAAAAAATACTGCAAACCTCTGACTAGATTCTCAGCACACTTAACTAATCAACTGTGGTGCCATCATGACATTCACTTCTGATTCAGCTTCAACCCGCTTCTCCAATGCTGTTAACTACAGCATCCAGGCTGTTGATGCCGTGACTTCCACCATTACCGTATTTCAAAACCTAAGTGTGGATGACCAACTAGCAGTGCTGTGGTATGCTTACACAGAAATGGGACGTTCTATTACACCAGCAGCTACAGGTGCAGCTCGTTTACAGTTAGCTGAAGGTCTACTGAATCAAATCAAGCAGATTTCCCACACAGAGCAACTAAACTTTATGCGTGACTTGGTTGCCAAGAAAAATACTGCCCTCACTCGCTCTTATGGTATTTTGAGCAATAACACCAAGTTAGCTTTTTGGTATGAATTGTCAGAGTTAATGGTCAAGGGTTTTGTTGTACCAGTACCAAGCGACTACAAGCTTTCTCGTGATGGTGGACAAGTATTAGAAGCAATCAAAGAATTAGATTTTGGTCAACAAATTACTGTTCTTCGCAAAGTAGTTACTGAAATGGGTGTTGACCCTTTAGCTGACTAATCTGTGATATCCTCCCAACCTCAATGATTTGCCAAACACTGTTCCCAGATTTTTATCTGGGAACAAATTCTTTCTTGAGGAATAGTGCAAGTTAACAATCTACTTCAAAAGCAGCTTTTTTTATTTTTACTTTTATATTCAAATTAATTTTTAGTTAGCTTAATACTACTAATTTTATGAAAACTGCTGAATCTATAAGTGCAATTCAAATTGCAGGAATTACAGAACCTTGCATCTTAGATTATTTTGCCAGTCTCAATGCGGGTCAATTTCAACAAACAGCCGCACTGTTTTCTGAAGATGGTGTGATGTATCCGCCTTTTGAGTCTGGTATTGTGGGGAAAGATGCGATCGCAGCTTATTTACAACAAGAAGCCCAAGGACTTCAAGCCTATCCCCGTGAAGGAATTATTGAAAATATAGAAAATAACCACATCCAAGTTCAAGTAACAGGTAAAGCTCAAACCTCTTGGTGTGGTGTAAATGTTATCTGGCTATTTATCTTGAACCAACAACGGCAAATTACTTATACCAAAATCAAACTCTTAGCTTCTCCCCAAGAATTATTAGCGTTACAGCCACAAAATAGGGGTTAGAGTTTAGAGGCTAGTGGCTAGAAAACAAGTTTTTCTGATTTAGTTCTTATTTCAAAACTTATCAGTGCAGCGTCAAAAATACTAACCTCTAATCCCTAGCCATTAGACCCTAACTCTTAGTAGCCACTGCTAACTGCAAAGAGCGCATTAACAATTTTCTACCCAATTCAACATCTGCTGGAGCGCATATCCAATCAGGATGCGCTGTCATAAGCAGGCTATCTAAAGTTTCTTGATCAAACAAGTGCCAAACAGGAACATTATTAACTTCCATTTCGATCGCATAGCAATTCAGGCTAACACAGTAAATCTTACAAGCTTCAGCCATTCTGACCAAAGTCATTTTCTCTCCTGGTTGTAAAGCACGAAATTGGCGGATAGCCTGTTTAAAATCGCTGATGGAATCAACCACTAACCCAGGAATAGCTATGGTTAAACTTTTGTCTCCGTTGACTGCAATCCAATATTGGCGGCTGGGATCAATCCCTTCTAACCAAGGAAACTCATCATCAAGACGGTAACGGGGAGACAAACAAAATAAAGCTTCCATAGGCGGAATCACGACTTTAATTGTAATTCAGGGGTAATTTTTCACGCTGATTGTTACCAAATAATTAATTTGGTAACTCTATTTTTTACAGTATTTGATAAGTAGCCCCTATAAATCAAATAAATTTAGTAAAAGTTAGCATTTTGCTTAACTTTTCTTAATATCTCCCTACCGCCTATGGAACTCATATTTGATTTCTGAAAAAAATCAGTACGCTCTTTCCTACTCCCTACTCCTAGTTTGTGAGCTACGGTGTACACACAAGTTTGCCCAGAGAGAGTTTCCGTGTACACCGTAAGGAGGGGATAATTATCTAGACTGATTCTTGTCGCTACCAATATTATCAGTAGTAGAAGAATTGGTATTTGATGAGCCGTTGGGTTGATCTGAGCTTTGAGGTATGACAGTTTTAGATGTATTCGTTTGACTCCCATCGGCCGAGTTGTTAGTACTATCTTGGCGAGGGGTAGTTTGTGTTTCTGAATTGGACGGCTGTTGAGATGGAACGGTGATATTAATGTCTGATTGAGCAGGTATATTGACTGGTGGCACTTGCTGTTGAGGAACTACAATAGGTACTTCTCTGGTTCTTTCAATAATTGTGGTTTGTTGTGGTTGGGGAGATGGAAGCCCACTGTTAGGTGAAGGGGTTACGACTGGTTGAGTTTCGTTAATTACTGTTTCTCTGGGTTGATTAAAGTACCAAAATGCACCAACAATTAAGCCAGCTAAAGATGTGAGCAAAATTCCTAATAGCAAACCACGAGAGGCATTTTCATTGTCACGAGCGGCTAAATTAGCTTGTTGGTAATTACGCTCAATTTCTCGACCATTGGCGTAACCATTACTGTAAGAACTCACATTGTTGTTAACACTTTCACTGGTGCGGGTCACGTTGGTGTGAGTGTTACCATAATTATCGGTGTAAGATTGTTGTTTAGTTTCGCTGTTATAAGTTTCACGATCGCCTGAATTTGTCATAATATTAATTACACTCCTAAAATATTGGTTGACAAAGCTAAACCTTTGCTAAAAAAGCAATTGCCATAATAATTTACAAAGAACTTCCAAAAGTTTAGTTCTTTTTTTTACTTGGCTTTTAATGATATTCAGCATACATTCTGCAATTACATCGACGGTTCTATCTAGAGTCGGGAGTTAATCATCTGCCAAAAGAATGAGTATGGGGTGGATACGGCAACTGATTGAAAGAAGTAATGAGTAATGAGTCAAAAACTTACTTATTACTCACTACTTAATACCCATTACTCATTACCTGTTACTTCAAAATGGTCAAGCTTGCTGACAGGCGATCGCTCATACTAAAAAATAGTCAACTAGCACATACATTAAATAGATGTTTTCCTGTCCCAGCAAATCTCAGACACCCCATAGTGGCTATCATTGGGATGGTAGCGATCGCCGTTTTTTTGAAGGCTGGTATTATCGTGTAACCTTGCCAGACTGCGGACAAACCTTTGCTTTCATGTACTCCATTGAAGATCCCACTGGTGGTAAAGCTTATAGTGGTGGTGCAGCCCAAGTCCTCGGCCCAAACGATGAGTATTTATGCCGGACTTTTCCCGATGTAGAAAAATTTTGGGCTAGTCGAGATGTCTTAGCTTTAGGACATTGGGGAAAAACCAACCTCAGCACTCAACCCATATACCTTTTACCCACAGAATTTGCACAACATATTCAAGAAGGTTACCAAGCCACAGCTAAGATCAATCAGGGAATCATTCGTGATCCTGCAACGGGTTTTTATTGTCGCTGGTTGTACGAAATTCAGCCGATATATGGTTGGGGAAATCACAATAGTCTTCAGCAATCAACTGCTGGCTGGCTGTCATTTTCACAGATTTTTGAACCGGGCTGGCAAATTTTAATGGCGCACGGTTTAGCTAGTGGTTGGATAGACTGGAACGGCAAAATTTATGAATTTACCAACGCGCCAGCCTATGGTGAGAAAAACTGGGGCGGGGCGTTTCCGCAAAAATGGTTTTGGCTCAACTGTAATTGCTTTGATGGCGAACCTGACTTAGCATTAACCGCAGGTGGTGGTAGACGCGGTGTATTGTGGTGGATGGAATCTGTCGCCATGATTGGAGTGCATTATCAAGGCAAATTTTATGAATTTGTCCCTTGGAACTCCCAAGTGCAATGGAAAATTCAACCTTGGGGTAGATGGCAAATGCACGCTAGAAATTTAAACTACGAGGTTGAGTTGACAGGAACTACGCATCTACCAGGTACACCCCTACGTGCGCCGACAACAAATGGCTTAATGCACTGTTGTCGAGATACTATGCAAGGAAATCTGAATTTGGAGTTGCGAAAAATTAGTGACAAACAATCTCAAATTATCCTAAAATCACAGAGTTCTCTGTGTGGTTTAGAAATAGGTGGTGGTTCTTGGGACAGTTCGTGGCACTCTAGCTGAAACTACTGCTATTATATTTATGCTTCGTAGTTGGGGCTGTAGCTCAGTTGGATAGAGCGAGCGCCTCCTAAGCGCTAGGCCGTGCGTTCGAGACGCACCAGTCCCGTCGTTGTATCAAAGTAAAGTTCAACAAATTTGGTCAGCAGTTTTTACGGAATCTTCCGAATTTGTGTGAATTTAACTCTTAAATACCTGCTGATTGGTTTTATGTCCAGTTCGGTAGGCATAAACAGCAAATTCCCTAGACAAAACAGGGTAGATTTGCTAAAAATCTGCTAGTCTAACTTATACTTTTAGCTTATTCAGAGAATCTACGTCTTAGTCACACGAAATCATAGAGCCTTGAAGAACAATTTTTTGTTTACAGGTAAATCTTTTCGGTTTATGGTTCTTACCTTACCGATATTATTTTGGTTCGGTTACAAAGAAGTTCAAAAACAAACCCAGCCACCTCAAGCAGTATTGGTATTGGGTGGTTCAACCAAAAAATTAGAAAGAGAGAAATTTACTGCGGAGTTTGTACGTAAGCATCCGAAGTTACCCATCTGGATTACGGGTGGAAGTCCCCCTAGAACAACTCGCAGTGTATTTGTCAAGGCTGGTGTTGATCCCAAGAGATTACACTTGGATTATGAAGCGGTAGATACAGTTACTAATTTTACCAGCTTAGTAGATGATTTGAAAGCCAAGGGGATAAAAAGAGTTTATTTGATTACTTCTGATTTCCACATGCGTCGTGCTTCGGTTATTGGTGAGATCATCTTAGGTAGCCGAGGAATTGACTTTCAGCCAGTTTCTGTTCCTTCAAAATCGCCACCGGAACCGATAGAAAAATCTATCCGTGATGGAGCTAGAGCGTTAATGTGGGTAGCAACTGGTTATACTGGTGCAAATGATCCTAGCAAGGGTGGTAAATCCAGAATTGAGAGTAGAAGATAAAAAGTAAAAGAGCAAAAATCTATTTTTTACTTTTTACTTTTTACTTTGTTAGTTGCCTATGCAGCCATTTCTTGTACTAGCACAAAGGGCTGTACTATTAGAGTATTAAAGCGTTTTTGACGATCGCCATTCCATATTCCCACTTGGTCTACGGAAGGTTTGGTAATTAGTTGCTCATCAATCCACTGTTGTACAGATTGGGTGTTATCATTTGCGATCGCTTCTCCTACATCTAACAAACTTAGCCCTTGTGCTACCAAAATCACTGCATCGCGCTGCACATGGGGAATTAACCAATCCCATTCCGCCTCATCTAAACCTTCTGTTAACTCTGCTCTTAAATCTGACATGATTGCACGTTCATCTTGATATACATTCGATTTTACATGAGAGGTTAGGAGCTAGAGTCTGGGGGATATATAGGCATCCTATTTTAGATATTAATCAGAGAGACAAGGTAGACAAGGGAGATAGATGTTGGTAAATCATTTAGGGTAATTATCTACAGCTTCGCACAGACAAAATTCATACCTCTAACTGAGATTTATAACTACAGATAGATGTCAATCTATAATCGTCAATTATTGACAGTTATTCTTAATTCTTATACTATTGAAGAAATTAGTTGCAAATATTTTGCAACTTTTTTTGTGCCATTTTTGTGATTTTAAGGTGATGCCCAACAACTTGCTTCTGGGTAAAGAGCAACTATTCAGCCGTCGTCAACTGCTGAAACTGGGAATATGCGGTGCTGGGGTTGCTGGTACTGCTGCACTTTGGCATACTCTGAATGCACAAAGCAAGTCGATAGTCAAAGTCCCACCGTTGGCAATAGCAGCAACAAGCCAAACTACAAATCCTATGCAGATGCTACGAAATTTCGATTATGGCGTAGTGAAGCAGGAGAACGGACGGACTGTCAGAGAATTTCAGTTAACTGCGGGGACTTCTGTCATTCAGCTTAATAGTGCTGTTTCCTATAATGTTTGGGATTTAAATGGTCGTATTCCAGGGCCGACGTTACGGGCGAAGCAAGGCGAACGTGTGCGGATACTATTTCTCAATAAGGCGGGACATTCTCACTCTCTACATTTTCATGGTGTTCATCCCGCAGAGATGGACGGTATTCGTCCAGTCAGCAATGGTAGTGCAGCAATTTATGAATTTGACGCAGAACCTTATGGGGTTCACTTATACCACTGCCATATTGCACCAGTGACTCGTCATATTGCCAAGGGTTTATATGGGATGTTTATTATTGATCCTCCCACACCGCGCCCCCCGGCTGATGAGATGGTGTTAGTCATGGCTGGATATGATGTCAATGACGACAGCCACAATGAATATTATGCTTTTAACGGATTACCACATCACTTCATGGATAATCCCATCCCAATTTATCAAAATCAATTGATTCGTTTGTATGTTCTTAACATCATTGAATATGATCCGGCGGTGACTTTTCACTTACACGCCAACTTCTTTGATGTGTACCGCAGTGGAATGACGATGACTCCCAGTGAGAAGACGGATGTGATTACGATGGGTGTTGCAGAACGGCACATTTTAGAATTTGCTTTCCGCTATCCAGGTAAGTATATGTTCCATCCTCATCAAGATGCGATCGCAGAAAATGGTTGCATGGGTCAATTTGAAGTAATTGCTGATAAATCTTCGCAACCTCCTCGCAAAACTTCTTAACTAAATTCAACGAGTGAATTTACGTCAAATCAACAACAAACAGTAATGTTAGTAGCTTTATATCTCAAATATATTGAAAAAAACATTAAAATACATACAAAATTTTAATCACTAGTTGCTAAAGTATGGCATTAGCTAGAAAATGAGCATAGCTAAATCTACGACACTAAGTCATACAAGCTGTTAAAAACATGAAAAAATTTAAATACTTTTGTTTAACTATTGCTACTGCTGCAATTGTCAGCCTGAGTGCTTGTAACAACACCCCAACCGCAGAAAATCCCTCTGCGCCAGCAACCACTTCACCCTCAACAGCCCAAGTCACAGAAGCGACAACTCATAGCGGTCATGGCGGCAAAGCAAAAATTAATATTAATACAGCGATATTGTCAGAATTAGATAAATTTGAAGCAAAATTAGGTGTACCGGCTTTATCAAACAAAATTCAAGCTAGTCGTCCTTATGCTAGTCCCGAAGATTTAGTGACTAAAAAAGTAATTACCCAAGAACAGTTCGACCAAATTAAAGACCAAGTAACGGTTCAGGAAGTTGTGTTAACAGGTGAAGCCAAAGATGTCGATTACATGACCAAGTTAGGCTTAATGAAAGGACACCTGTTAGTAGCCCAAGAATTGTTAGACAAAAACCTGCCAAAACAAGCCGAACCTCATATTGGACATCCAGTTGAGGAAATTTATGTGGATGTCGAAGATCAGTTGAATGAACGCAAAGTGAAAGAATTCAAGACAACTTTGGTGAGTTTGCAAGATTTAGTCAAATCAAATCCCAAGAATGCCAAAGTTAAAACTGATTTTACTGCTTCTGTAGAATCTGTAGATGGTGCGATCGCAGTTCTACCAGAAGCGCAACGCACAAAGCCAGGATTTGTGCTTCAGGTAATTAATGGCTTGTTGGATGCTGCTAACTCTGAATATGGGGCAGCGATCGCAGATGGTAAAATAGCCGCAGCCATTGAATATCAAGACTCTCGTGGTTTTGTGGTTTATGCCGATGACTTATATAAAAGTATTTCTAGCCAAGTAGCGCAAAGTAGCCCCGATGCAAATAAAGCCATAGAAGCTAGTTTCAGTGACTTGGTAAAAGTTTGGCCTAGCGCCGTTCCTCCCGCCAAACCAGTCAAAACCCCCGTAGAAGTGACTCAGTTAATCAAAACCATTGAGCAGAATTCTCAAAAAATCATTGATAAATCAAGTACACAAGCACAGCGATAGACTCTAAACTAACAAAAAAGTAGAGAGTCAAACGTTTAAAATAAGTGAGCCATGAGCAAATAATTAGAGATGAAACGTAAAAGTTTCCTGTGCTTCATTCCTAATTAATGACTCATCAGGCTCCATTTATATATTGCTGAACTTAACAACTGATGCAAGAACTCGACCAAACTAAGACTATAGAACTCCTCAACACCATAATGGAATTTGAGTTAGCAGGAGTAGTACGCTACACACATTATTCCTTGATGGTGACTGGCCCGAATCGTATTCCCATTGTGGCTTTTTTCAAAGCCCAAGCCAGTGAATCTTTACTTCATGCTCAACAAGTCGGGGAAATTCTCACAGGTTTAGATGGACATCCCACCCTGAGAATTGCCCCAATGGAAGAAACTTATAAGCATTCCGTCAGAGACATTTTGGCAGAAAGCTTGTCTCATGAAAAGAAAGCATTAGAATTGTACAAAACTCTCTTAGATACTGTCAGCAATGCTAGTGTCTATTTAGAAGAATTTGCCCGTGGCATGATTGGACAAGAAGAACTGCATAATCTCGAATTGAAAAAAATGCTGCGAGATTTTAGCTAATAGTTAATAGTCAATAGTCAATGGTAAAAAATTATCAACTTTCAACTCTTGACTTTAGACTATTGACTTTAGAAAATGTTTTAAAAACTATCTCGTTAGTTGCAAAACATTTTAGATTCCCCCTAAATCCAAGCCACTGAGGGATTCGGGGAACCTGTCCAACCCAGTGGCTCCCTTAAAAAGGGGAAACTTGAAATAAATTCCCCCTTTTTAAGGCTACGGTGTACACACAAGTCGTCCAAATTACAATGAAGGCAATTTGTAGTTTTTGCTTAATTGTTTTATTTCTGCTGGGCTGGAGTGGAAATGCAATAGCTGGTGAATTATCTGAACATTTAGAAAACTTTCCTCAGTGGAAAAAATTAACTTCTGTACAGCCAGCTTCTGATGATTTAGCTTATCCTGAATGGATGGCTGGTACTTGGAAAGTGACAAGTACATTAGCAGATTTAGCAGCGCCATTAGCACCAGATATTGTTACTCCTGGCTTTGAAAGTAACCGTAAACAACTGAATCAGCCTGTAAGTTTTATTGTCAGATTTATTAAAACAAAACCATCAATAGAAACTGGTATAAAATTTATTCCACAAATCAATAATTTACCACCAGTTTTAGTAGCAGATAGAGCATTTAATAGTTTGAATTTGGCTAAGGCTTATTTAGGTAAAGAGGCAGTATTATCTGTGAAGGTTGATCCAGATTCGCCTAATCGCCAAATTACACTTTTACGTGGAGAACGGCAATTAGTCTCGATTGTCACAGCACGGGCTATAGAAAGTATTTCCGAGTATAAATACATCACAGCAGAAGTTTTTCAACAACTATTTAAAGGCAGTTCTCGCCCTTATTTTAATTCTGTAGAATCTACAACTGCTTACCATAAATTAGTGACAACTAATCCTACTATTGAGGCAGATCAAGTTACTGCTGTTTATCTTTCTCCCCAAGATCCAGATTATTTTCGGGCGGTTTCTCAACCAGTTGCGCTTTATCGCTATCGCTTAGAATTTTTTCCTGTAGAAGATAATTATCACCCAGAAGAATGATTTGCTAAATTAGCTCTTGACTATTTTGTAATACGTATGTAGTATAGTGTTCCAAGCTCACGATCGCACTCTTGGACAGAATAGATCATGGCAACATTTCGAGATATTCTCAACTATTATCGTCCCCACTGGAAACTGAGCCTTTTCAGTATTACTGCATCGAGCATTTACGAAATTATTGATTTGATTGTCCCCTATGCGATTGGGCAGATTTTAAATGTTTTGTCTAACCAACCGTTAGATAAACCTTTACAAAGTGCGATCGCATCTATTTCTGAAGTTACCAATTACCCAGTCGGTAAAACCCTATCTTTGGTAGTTTTACTCGGTTTAATTTTTATCGTAACGGTAGTGCGAGCGCCTACACAACCTTGGTTAACTCATTGGTTTCATTGGGATATCGCCTTAAAGTTGCGTCGCACTAAAAGTCAAACAGCTATAGAAAAAATTCTCACTCTCCCTTTAGAATTCTATGATGTAAATAATCCTGGACGCATTGCCGGCAGAGTAGCAAGAGGTATTTCCAACCACACTTGGACTTATCCAGAAATTGCCGGACAGTTGATTCCCAAATTATTACGTGTGTTGGGAATTTTTGTGTTTATCTTGTTAATTGAGTGGCGAATTGCGCTGTTATATCTGATTTCTTTTGTAGTTATCCTCGGTTTTAGTTTAAAAGATTTACAGCGAATAATCTGGCATGAAAGCCGTGTAGATAGATACGCTGAAGATACAGAAAGTCGCACATCAGAAATCATCACAAATATCAAAACAGTCAAAGCATTTGCTACAGAAAGCCAAGAACTTAAACGCCAAAATATGCGTTTGCAAAGGGAACTGACAGTAGTTGATTATCGTATCCACAAAGATTACGTGAAACTGGCTACTTGGCAGAGAAGCGTCATTCAGTTTTGTGTGTTTATGATTTTGGGGTTAACTTTAGCAGCCACAGTTAATGGTCGAATTTCTCTCGGTCATTTTGTGATGACCTTGACTCTTTCTAGCATGGCTTATGCTGAACTCGAACCAATTAGCACCTTAGCAGAAGTTTTTGCACGCCGCTATTCTTCAATGTTGCGGTTTCACGAATTTTTGCAAGCACCAACAGGATCAGATGCAGCTAGTTTATTAAATGCAGAAACCGAGACAGAATCACCCTATACATTTACAGGGAAATTAGAGTTCTCACAAGTGAGTTTTGGATATGATGCTAACCGTAAAGTATTACAAGACATCAACTTATTGATTGAACCTTACCAAACAGTCGCTTTAGTTGGGCGTTCTGGTTCTGGTAAATCAACTTTAGTGAAACTACTATTACGGTATTTTGAACCTCAAGATGGTCAAATTCTGATTGATGGGCGGGATATTCGTACCTTGGATGTGGGTAAGTATAGACGCAGATTGGCGATCGTTCACCAAGAGGTAGATGTTTTTAACGGCACAATTTTGGATAACCTCACCTACGGTAGAGCAAACGCCACCTTGGAAGAGGTGCAAGAAGCCTGTAAGATTGCCAGAGTTGATGAGGTACTCCAGACCCTACCCCAAGGCTATTACACCGTTGTTGGGGAACGTGGCGTGAGGCTATCTGGCGGACAAAGACAGCGCCTCGGAATTGCGAGGGCGTTGTTAGTTAAACCAGATGTGCTGATTTTTGACGAAGCTACCTCCAGCTTAGATTATGAATCAGAACGTTCCATTCAATTAGCAATGCGATCGATTCAAGGGACTTGTACCACAATTGTGATTGCTCACCGTTTGAGTACAGTCCGCGAAGCCGACAAAATTGTAGTGTTAGAAAAAGGCAGAATTGCGGAAGTTGGTAGCCACGAAGAACTACTGCGTCATGAAGGTATTTACCAACGCTTACACTCTTTACAAGAAACAGGCGAACTATTAAGTTAATCTCTAGTCGCAGTCAAAGATAGTAACCAAGGGTGGGTATGATTATCCTCACCCTACACACATCTCTGGAAACTGAGTGACATACTCCCACACTGATGCAAGCATACAGTGTGGGCTTCTCATCCAATCCAGCTATTGCTTCTCCTGACGGAGACGCTACGCGAACGGAGGCGATGAGCTTTGTTTTGAGTCCACGGAATGCCCTACCGCAGACTATGCAATTTCTTACCTTGTACCCTACAAATTTCACTGTCCTGGATGAGATGCTGGCTGTCTTGCAAAGTTTGGCGGGACGGAAACCGACACCGCCAAACTTTGCGCTATTTGCTCTATCGGACAAACCCGAAGGTAATTTGTATTAATCAAGATGTGCCTACTTACTTTTATGCTGTGCAACGGAGTCGCTTACCAATGATCGCAGTGCCACTGGGCAGAGGCTTATCAGACACCAATACGGGCGAAGTTAACCAAAATAATTATACCAGAAAAACAAGGGATCATGGTGACTCCTCACCGACCCCTTGTCCTGTCAAGCCGAAGGCTGGAATTGGTTAGGGGTCAGTTCGTCGCCACCCAAAAATTCATCTCATCGCTCCTGCTGTCGCAGTGAGCGAGAGGCTTCTTTTTGTTTTAGCTAAAAACTTTTCTCGCTCCCCTTGCAGTTATGAAAATCTACTGCTAAGATAATAAATCGTGGGACATGCGGGTCGGTGTCCGAGTGGTTAATGGAGACGGACTGTAAATCCGTTGGTTTACGCCTACGCTGGTTCAAATCCAGCCCGGCCCACCTTCTCAAAGTGAAATTATGAGTTATAATGACTGAGTATTCAGCAGAGTTAACAGCATTATAGCTCATAACTCCAAAGATATGTTAAGCCCGTGTGGCTCAGTGGTAGAGCACACCCTTGGTAAGGGTGAGGTCACGAGTTCAATCCTCGTCACGGGCTTTTGATAAAACTCGCATTTGCAACTGTAGATTGTGATTGTTTATCTTTATCAGTACGCTATCTTAAGAACTTACCGCACGCTATCTTAAGAACTTACCGCAGGTATGGCCTAGTGTGCAATCATCAGATAAGCGATCGCTAGAAACTTTAAGGTGAAAGAATTCTTACTCAAAAGACCGATTTTTATTCTTTGGGTGTGACTCTTCACTGATTACCAAATGTGTTGCTAAAGTAATAGACTTCCTAATAGGCAAGCTTCGGAAGATTGTCAAACAAATCCACATTTATAAGTTATAGGAATCCGGTTTGATTTCTGAATTTATTTGTGTAGGTAGGGAATAGGGAATGGGGAGTCGGGAGTAGGAAAGAAGCCTGATCTGAATGTACTGATTTTTTCCCAAATCAAATATCAGTCCTCTATGTTGCCGACGTGTTGTCAGTGAATACACGTATTTATGTAGATTAACTTGTTTAAATTTTAGCTATAAGTTACAGATAAATTCATCCATCTGGGAATACTAGATTGAGAAATTATCAGATAAATGTAATATGGTGAGCAATCTTGTGATTATTCCGGGATATCAACTTACACAAGAACTTTACAATGGTTCCAGAACGCTAGTTTATCGTGCAGTCAGAGACAGTGACTCAGTACCAGTAGTAATCAAACTACTGAAAAATCCTTATCCCAGTTTTAGCGAATTGTTGCTATTTCGCAATCAATACACCATTGGCAAAAATCTCAACTCACCTCTAATTATCCAAACATATAGCCTTGAGTCCCTACATAATGGCTATATGTTAGTTATGGAAGACTTTGGCGGAATTTCTCTCAAGGATTATTTTACGGAAAATCAGGGTGTTACCTCTTTAGAGGAGTTTTTAGCAATAGCGATCGCACTGTGCGACATCCTCAACCTACTCTACCACGAGCGAATTATTCATAAAGATATTAAACCCAGCAATATATTAATTAATCCTCAAACTAAGCAAGTTAAATTAATTGACTTTAGTATTGCTTCATTATTACCCAGAGAAACCCAAACTCTAGTTAACCCCAATGTTTTAGAAGGAACATTAGCTTATATCTCTCCCGAACAGACCGGGAGAATGAATCGGGGAATTGACTATCGCACAGATTTTTATTCCCTGGGTGTGACTTTCTATGAACTATTAACAGGAGAATTACCGTTTGCATCTAATGATGCGATGGAATTGGTGCATTCTCATATTGCGAAAGTTCCCACACTCATACATGAAATTCATCCAGATATCCCTTCAGTTATCTCAGAAGTTGTCAGTAAACTGATGGCGAAAAATGCTGAAGATAGATATCAGAGTGCATTAGGATTGAAATTTGATTTAGAAAGATGTCTAACTCAATTAAAAGAAACTGGTGAGATTGAAAGTTTTGAAATTGCACAGCGTGATGTGTGCGATCGCTTCATCATCCCTGATAAACTTTATGGCAGAGAAACCGAAGTAAAAACTCTACTTGAAGCCTTTGAGAGAGTCAGCCAAGGCGCAACAGAAATGATGTTGGTAGCGGGTTTTTCTGGAATTGGGAAAACAGCCGTTGTTAATGAAGTGCATAAACCGATTGTTAGACAACGGGGCTATTTTATTAAAGGTAAATACGACCAATTTCAACGCAATATTCCCTTTAGTGCATTTGTCCAAGCATTTCGTGATTTAATGGGGCAATTATTGACTGAAAGTGATGTACAGATTCAGCAATGGAGAAATCAAATATTAGAGGCTGTTGGGGAAAATGGACAGGTAATTATTGAAGTTATTCCCGAATTAGAAAAAATTATTGGACAACAACCACCAGCCCCAGAACTATCAGGAACAGCCGCCGAAAATCGCTTTAACTTATTATTTCAAAAATTCACCCAAGTTTTTACTACTAAAGAACATCCCTTAGTAATATTCCTTGATGATTTGCAATGGGCTGATTCTGCATCATTAAAATTAATGCAGCTATTAATGACAGATACTGGTCATCTTTTCATCATTGGTGCATATCGTGATAACGAAGTTTACCCAGCACATCCATTAATGCTGACCTTGAGTGAAATTCAGAAAACACAGGCAACAATTAACACAATTACCTTAGCACCCTTAAGTAAAGTTGAAGTCAATAAATTAGTTGCTGACACACTTAAATGTCCAGAAGAATTGGTATGGAATTTTTCTGAATTAATCTATCGAAAAACTCAAGGTAATCCATTTTTTGTTACCCAGTTTTTGAAAGCATTACATCAAGATGGACTGGTTAAATTTGATTTTGGATTAGGCTGTTGGCAATGTGATATAGCTGAAGTCAAGGCGCAATCAGTTACAGATGATGTTGTGGCTTTTATGAGTCTGCAATTGCAAAAACTACCGCCATCAACACAAAATATATTGCAGTTAGCGGCTTGTATTGGTAATCAATTTGATTTAGCAACTTTAGCCATTGTTTCATCACAATCGGAAATTGAAACAGCAGCTTGTTTATGGAAAGCATTACAAGAAGGATTAATCTTACCAATTGGTGATGTTTATAAGTTTTATGTCGGGCAAGAAACTCAAGCATCTACTCCAGAAAATCAACAAAACGTTAATTACAAATTTCTACATGACCGAGTGCAACAAGCCGCTTATTCTCTGATTCCTGATGACCAAAAACAAACAACTCATCTACAAATTGGACGCTTACTTCAACAACGATTGTTAGAGAATGAGCAAGAAGAAAGAATCTTTGATATTGTTGGGCATTTAAATCAAGGGCTGGGATTGATCACTCAAGCAAACGATCGCCAAACCCTAGCCCAATTAAACTTTCAAGCTGGGGTAAAAGCTCAAACCGCTACTGCTTATACCGCCGCTACCGAGTATTTCCAAATTGCGATCGCCCTTTTAGAGTCCGACTGCTGGCAAACACAATATGAATTAGCCCTAAATTTGTATGTAGCAGCTGCCGAAGCCAGTTATTTAAATGGTGATTTTGAGAGCATGGAACAACAGGCTGCACTAGTATTGCAGCAGGCAAAAACGATTTTTGACAAAGTGAAGATTTTTGAAATTCAAATCGCAGCCCAAACAGCTCGCAGCCAGATGTTAGAAGCGATCGCCATCGCCAGAGATGCACTAGCAGAATTTGGCATAGATTTACCCACACAAGCAGACGAAGCAAAGATTAGCCAAGCCTTACAAGACTTGCAAGGCCAACTCAACGGCAGAGAAATCGAGTCACTCATCGACTTACCCATGATGAGTGAACCCAAAGCGATCGCAGCAATGCAATTGTTGAAAATTTTGTTTGCACCCATATTGGTTGGTAATCCGAGTTTACTACCCCTGTTGAGTGCAACAATGGTACGCTTATCGCTGCAATTTGGTAATCATCCCGCCTCAACCATAGGATATGTAATTTATGGCATGGTATTATGTGCTTTTTTTAATGAGGTGGAAGTTGGCTACAAGTTTGGTTATTTAGCTATCTCGTTACATGAAAAGTTCAATAATCAGGCTATGAAATGCCTTGTCGCCGGCATTTTTGGAGGTTTTATCCAACATCGCCAACAATCACTTTTAACAACGCTATTGACGATGAAAGAAGCCTATACAGGTTGTATGGAAACTGGGAATTTTCTCTACGCTGGCTATAATATGCAAGGTCATGCCCATATCTCATTGTTCGCTAATGTTAACTTAGATACTTTGTCTGCCGAATTACCTCCTTACAGCCTTTTTTTGACCCAAGTGAAACAGGATGCGGCTTGTATTCTAGTAAACTCAGTGCATCAAGTAGTGGAGAATTTGCAAGAAACAGTCAGCCAACCTGATAACTTGATTGGCACTTTTTACAATGAAACACTAATGTGGCCGAAGCATCAGCAGGACAACGATCTCGTGCCTATCGCTTTTGGCTATGTCTACAAACTGATGCTTGCCTACTTGTTTAGCAATTATCAGAATGCCCTTGACTATATTCACCAAATCCAGCCCTATTTTATGGCAGCAGCCGGATCTGTGCATACTGGCATTTTCCACTTTTATGCTGCCCTCACACATCTAGCACTTTTACCCAGTCAGTCGCCAACCGAGTCAGCAGACATTCTGCTTCAGATGCAAAGCCATCAAAATATTCTGCATCAATGGGCGCAACAAGCAACCATGAATCACTTGCATAAATGGTATCTAGTGGAGGCTGAACGTCATCGGGTTTTGGGTGAAAAAATCGCTGCAACTGAATTTTATGACAAGGCAATTTCTGGGGCGAAAGCTAACGAATATATCCAAGAAGAAGCACTAGCTAACGAACTCGCCGCCAAATTTTATCTTGATTGGGACAAACAGCGTATAGCTCAAGAATATATGATTGAAGCTTACTATTGTTATGCCCGTTGGGGTGCAAAAGCCAAAGTCGCGGACTTAGAAAAACGTTATCCCCAATTGTTTGCACCCATATTACAGCAAAGCCGTTCGCCTCTTTCAACTAAAGAAACTATCTTCGCCTTGGGGACTGTGACATCTACTAGTTCGGGTACATCCAGCAGCAGTGTCTCCGATACTCTCGATTTAAAAGCAATTCTCAAAGCATCTCAGACGATCTCTGGTGAAATTGAACTGGACAAACTACTTGCATCATTACTTTCCATCATCATCGAAAATGCTGGGGCTGATAAATGCCTGTTGATGCTGTTGCAAGACAATCATCTGCTAATTCAAGGGGCAATTACCCAAGGAACAAAACCCATTGTGTTGCAAAGTCTTGCCATTGAAGACAGACAAGATATTCCCCACAAGCTGATTTATAAAGTCAAGCACAGTCAACAAACTGTTGTTTTATTGGATGCAACCGCAGATATCGCCTTTGCCAATGACCCCTATATTATCCGTCAACAGCCTCAAAGTATTTTGTGTAGCCCGATTTTGCATCAAGGTAAATTACTGGGGATTTTATATCTAGAAAATAATTTCCTAAAGGGAGCGTTCACGAGCGATCGCATCGAACTCCTGAATTTACTTTGCGCTCAAGCTGCCATTTCTCTAGAAAATGCCCAACTTTATCAACATTCTCAGGAATCAAAACAACAGCTAGAGCGATCGCTGGATGAGTTAAATTCTGCACAGATTCGCTTGCAAGCATCAGGACAACGCCTCCAGTTATTGGTACAACAAACTCCACTGGCAGTCATAGAGTGGGATACTAATTTCTGTGTTACTGACTGGAATCCAGCCGCAGAAAAAATATTTGGTTATAGCAAACAGGAAGTTTTGGGTAGTTCAGTCCAATTGATTATTCCTCCCCCGATTCAAACACAAATCAATCAGGTTACCACCGATCTTTTATTGCAGCAAGGTGGCAATTACTGTATCAATGAAAATATTACCAAGGATGGTAAAACTATTATTTGTGCTTGGTATAACAATCCGCTTGTCAATGCAGACGGTGAGTTAATTGGAGTTGCTTCCCTAGCAGATGATATTACTGAGCGCAAACTTGCCGAAGTCCAAATTCAACAAAAAGCACAAGAGCTACAAAAAGCATTACAAGATTTACAACAAGCCCAATTACAAATTATTCAAAGTGAAAAAATGTCCGCCTTGGGTAACTTAGTTGCTGGTGTCGCTCACGAAATGAATAATCCTTTAGGATTTATTGCTGCCAGTCTCAAACAAGCTAAACCCACCTTTGCCGATATTATCGAACATTTAAAAATTTATCAAGCAACTTTACCTGATAAAACTGAAGAAATCCTCGACCACGAGTCAGAAATTGACTTGGAATATACCATAGAAGACTTGCCTAAAATGCTGGATTCTATGACAATGGCTTGCGACAGATTAAAAAATATCAGCACTTCTCTACGCACTTTCTCCCGTGCTGATAGAGAATACAAAGTGCCATTTAATCTTCACGAAGGTATTGATAGTACAATTTTGATTCTCAAACATCGTCTCAAAGCTAACGAACAACGTCCAGCAATTGAAGTAATAACTAATTACGGTAATCTACCCCAAGTTGAATGTTTCCCTGGGCAATTAAATCAGGTATTCATGAATATTTTGGCTAATGCCATTGACGCATTAGAGGAATGGAGTCACGGCCGTAATTTTGAGGAAATTCAGGCTGACCCTAACTCCATTACAATTACCACATCAATAGTAGATAAATTTGTGAAAATCTCCATTACTGATAATGGTAAAGGCATGAGCGAAGAGGTAAAACGCAAAATCTTTGACCATTTATTTACAACAAAAGCTGTAGGTAAAGGTACAGGTTTAGGCTTGGCTATAGCTAAACAAATTGTCGAAGAAACCCACAGTGGTAAGTTGATTTGTAATTCTGTTGTGGGTGAAGGTACTGAGTTTGTGATGGAAATTCCAGTATTTTGAAATTTCTGAGCGTATCTGGGAATACTAACTACTGAGGTGTTGACAATAGTTTTACCTTATACCAATTCGCAATTCGCAATGACGCTCGCAGGCTCGCTAACGCTGCGCTAACGCAATTAAGAAATCTAGCTCCAGTAAGACTTTCCTGATTTCTATCTGTCGCATTCTTTTCTTAAATTGGTATTACTTGATTCAATAATACTTTTAAAAAATTCCCTCAGATACATTTTCATGAATGACGCAGATTATCAACAACGTTTAGCTGTAGCTAAAGCAGTTAAGCAATTTCGACAAAGACGAATCAACCGTCGTGAGTTCCTAAAATTTTTAGGATTGGCTGGCTTTGGTTTTAGTAGCGCCCGTTTTTTGAGTGGTTGCAGTCAGCCTTTACAAAAGCGATCGCCTCAAATTACTCCATCAGCACTAGCCGATCTGCCGATCCGCAATCCTGATACTGGCAAAGTGATCGGCGTATTGCGTAGTCAGTATAGCGCGGCTATTTTGCAACAGTTGATACTGCAAAACAACCAACTAGCTGGAGATTTCTCTTTTCCTATTTTGCTCGATGAAAACCATCTTCGCTTGGCACAAGCTGACCACGTAGATCAAGAAGCACCGACAAAACACCTGTTTCATCCGCTTGTTCCCTTAACTTCTAATCGCCTGGCTCAATTACAGTTGCAGGGTCGTTTACCCCGCCAACCTATTTAGTCTTCTGGTCTTGTTTGTTATAAATGCGGTAATTTACAGGCACAGATTTACCTAACAAATCCGTGTAATACAAGGTGATTAACTGAATTCCTTTGACAGCACGATGATGTCTACCTGAGTAATAGTAACCAATTAATTCTGTTATTTTTGGGTCACTATGAGGCTTGTCAATTACTGTATCATCTCCACTTAAAGTGCCTCCCATTAGATTGATGTTTGGCTTTATTTCTTCAAATAAATCCTTGGGTTCATATCGCTCACGTAACAAAAATCTATTGACACTATCATGCGACAAATCTTCCATGATTTCTGCCAAACGGGTGCAGCCTGGATATTTCGATTCTGCCAGCAGAAACAACGTATAAGTATCCAAGTCACATTTAGCGGTTGATGGTCTTGTAATCGCTCTAATTGTCCGAACCCTAAACAAAGACAAGTTAATTATCTGTTTTTAATGCCTCTGGTAACAAGTCATTGGTCACAAGTTAAGGTTGTGACCAATGAACACCGTCTCAATGCCAATGAACAACGTCCGGCGATTGAAGTTATTACTAAATACAGCGATTTACCAGAAGTAGAATGTTTTCCCGGTCAGCTAAATCAAGTATTTATGAATATTTTGGCGAATGCCATTGACTCATTAGATGAGTCAACTGCAAGTCTTAGTTATCAGGAAATAAAATCGAAGTCACTGGAAATTAATGTTAAAACATTTGTTGAAAATAATTACATAAAAATATCAATTCATGATAATGGCAAGGGTATAAGTGAAGAAATTAAACAAAGAATATTTGACCATTTATTTACTACTAAAGCAGTGGGAAAAGGTACAGGTTTAGGATTAGCTATAGCCAAACAAATTGTTGAACAAACTCACGGTGGAAAGTTGTCTTGCTATTCTATCCTCAGTGAAGGTACTGAATTCATTATTGAGATTCCCATGTAAATTTTATCTCTAGCTTACAGATAAAATTGTCTATCTGGGAATACTAGATTGAGAAATCATGAGAATGAACGCAATTATGATGAGCAACCTTGTTAGTATTCCCGGATATAATCTTGCTGAAGAACTCTACAATGGTTCGAGAACACTGGTTTATCGCGCAGTTCGAGAAATTGACTCAGTACCCGTAGTGATAAAACTGCTGAAAAATCCTTATCCCAGCTTTAGCGAACTGTTGTTATTTCGCAATCAATACACCATAGGGAAAAATCTCAACTCACCTCTAATTATTCAAACCTATAGCCTTGAAGCAATAAATAATGGCTATATGTTAGTCATGGAAGACTTTGGCGGAATTTCTCTCAAGGATTATTTCAGTAAAAATCAGAGTGTCACATCTGTTGAGGAATTTTTAGTTATAGCGATCGCACTCTGTAACACCTTAGACTTACTCTACCACGAGCGGATTATTCATAAAGATATCAAACCTAGCAATATCTTAATTAACCCCCAAACTAAACAAGTTAAATTAATCGACTTTAGCATTGCATCTTTACTACCAAGAGAAACCCAAACCCTAGTTAACCCGAATGTTTTAGAAGGAACACTTGCTTATATATCGCCAGAACAAACAGGGAGAATGAATCGCGGGATTGATTATCGCACAGATTTTTATTCTCTGGGTGTGACTTTCTTTGAATTACTCACAGGTGAGTTACCATTCTCATCTCATGATGCAATGGAATTGGTACATTCTCATATTGCGAAAATTCCGCCATTATTACACGCAATTAATCCAGATATCCCCTCGGTTATCTCAGAAATCGTCAAGAAATTGATGGCAAAAAATGCTGAAGATAGGTATCAAAGTGCATCAGGATTGAAATTTGATTTAGAAAAATGTCTAAATCAGTTAAAAGAAACTGGGCAAATTAAAAGCCTTGAGCTTGGACAAAGGGATTTGTGCGATCGCTTCATCATTCCTGATAAACTTTATGGCAGAGAAACCGAAGTCAACACTCTACTAGAAGCATTTGAAAGAGTCAGCCAGGGTGCAACAGAAATGATGCTGGTAGCTGGGTTTTCGGGAATTGGTAAAACGGCGGTTGTTAACGAAGTGCATAAACCGATTGTCAGACAACGCGGCTATTTTATTAAAGGCAAATATGAGCAATTTCAACGCAATATTCCCTTCAGTGCATTTGTCCAAGCATTCCGTGATTTAATGGGGCAATTACTCTCGGAATCTGATGTAAAATTGCAAACTTGGAAAACTAAGCTTCTGGAAGCTATCGGCGAAAATGGACAAATTTTAATTGACGTAATTCCAGAGTTAGAACGCATTATTGGTATTCAACCACCAGCCCCAGAACTATCAGGAATTGCTGCCGAAAATAGATTTAATTCACTATTGCAAAATTTTGTGCAAGTTTTTACTAATCAAGAACATCCCTTAGTGATATTTTTAGATGACTTACAATGGGCAGATTCGGCATCCTTGAAATTGCTGCAACTGTTGATACAAGATACAAAATATTTATTACTCTTGGGCGCATATCGAGATAATGAAGTATCACCAAATCACCCATTCATACTTGCTGTAAATGAGCTAGAAAAAGCCGATGCAGTAGTGAATAAAATTATCCTCCAAGCATTAAGCGAAATCAATCTCAATCAGCTAGTCACAGATACACTAAACTGTGAATCATCACTTGCCCAACCTTTGACAACACTAATTTATCAAAAAACCCAAGGTAATCCTTTTTTCGCTACCCAGTTTCTCAAAGCTTTAAATAACGATAATTTCATTACATTTGACTTAGAATCCCGTCATTGGCAGTGTAATATTGCTCAAGTGAAATCTTTAGCTATTACTGATAATGTAGTGGAATTTATGTCCTTACAACTGCAAAAGTTTCCCCAACAAACTCAAAATATTCTCAAATTTGCAGCTTGTATAGGGGCGCAGTTTGACTTACAGACGTTGGCTATTATTTCTGAACAAGTACCAGAAACAACAGCAGCAGATTTATGGAAAGCTTTGCAAGCAGGACTAATTATTCCAAATACAGAAATTTATAAATTTTTTGTTCAATCTGAAGATATATCTGCTGATTATGCAGCAGCTAATCCAGTTTATCGCTTTTTACATGACCGCGTTCAACAAGCAGCTTATTGCCTAATTCCTGATGACCAAAAGCAAGTCACCCATCTCAAAATCGGACAGTTACTTTTGCAAAATTCTACCGAAATAGAACAAGAAGAAAAATTGTTTGATATTGTGGGACATTTGAACCAAGGACAAGCATTAATTAATCAGCCACAGGAACGAGAAGCGTTAGCAGAACTTAACTTGAAAGCTGGGAATAAAGCCCGAAATTCTACTGCTTACACCGCCGCTAGAGAGTATTTCCAGATTGGAATTGAGTTACTAGAAATCAATTGTTGGCAAAATCAGTATGAATTAGCTTTAAATTTGTATGTTGCAGCAACAGAAGCCAGTTATTTAAATGGTGATTTTGACGGTATGGAACAACTTGCAGCATTGGTATTGCAGCAAGCACAAACCATTCTCGACAAAGTGAAAATTTACGAAATTCAAATTGCTGCCCTCACAGCTAGTAGTCAAATATTAGCAGCGATCGCCGTAGGTAGAGAAGTTCTCGCCCAATTGGGAGTGGAATTACCCACCCAAGTAGACGAAACTGATATTGGCCAAGCCTTAGCAGCAGTGAACCAGCAACTCCAAGGTAGAGAAATTGCTTCCCTGATTGACGTACCTCTGATGAGTGAACCTCAAACTCAAGCTGCAATGCAGATATTAAGTATGTTGTTTCCACCAGTTTTACTGGGAATGCCAAGTTTAATGCCCATTCTCGGCACGACGATGGTAAGCTTATCCCTAAAATTTGGCAATACTCCCGCTTCAATCCCTGGCTATGCAATTCATGGGATGGTGATGTGTGCCTTTTTTGGGGAAGTTGAAATCGGTTATGAGTTTGGTAAATTAGCCCTCTCCTTACTGGAAAAATTCAACGCCCAGAGGATGAAGTGCATCACTTTCACCCTGTTTGGGCCTTTCATCCATCATCGCCGAGAAGCACTATCAAAAACCCGACTCATCCTCAAAGAAGGGTATGTAGCAGGGATGGAAACTGGTGATTTTTTCTATGCTGGCTACATCATCCTCAGTTATGCTGCTATCCTACTGTTCGCTGATGTAGAACTAAATGCTGTAGCTGCTGAATTACCTGCTTATAATGCTGGTCTAGCCCAAGTAAAACAAGATTCGGCGCGGACTTATTTGGCGATGATGCAGCAAACAGCAGAGCAATTGCGAGAACCTGTCAACCAACCTGATTGCTTGATTGGCACTTGCTACGATGAAACAGCAATGTTTCCCAAGCACAAACAAGATCAAGATATCGGCGCATTTGCCTGCGCTTATAGCTATAAGCTACTACTTGCCTATTCTTTTGGCAATTATCACGCTGCTCTCGAATATATTACCCAAGGTCAGTCCTGTTTAATAGCATTGTCAGGAATAATTATTGTTCCCCTATTCCATTTTTATGCAGCCCTCACCTACCTTGCAGGTATTTCCACAGCAGGCGAGGAAATACTCGCCAAAGTTGAAAGCCATCAAACTGTTCTGTACCAGTGGGCGGAAAATGCCCCCATGAATTATTTACACAAATGGCATTTAATAGAAGCAGAAAAGTGTCGAGTTTGTGGTGATAAATTAGCCGCCATAGAAAATTATCAACAAGCCATTAACCTTGCTAAAACTAACCAATTCCTCAATGAAGAAGCCTTAGCCAACGAACTTGCTGCCAAATTCTATCTTGATTGGGGCCAAGAAAAAATCGCCCAAACATACATGATGGAGGCTTATTACTGTTATTCCCGTTGGGGTGCAAAAGCCAAAGTCGTTGATTTAGAACGCCGCTATCCCCAATTACTGCTATCAATTCTGCACAAACAACAACCGGCTTTCAAACCAACAGAAACCATCCTTTCTATCTCTTCTCACACAATCCAAAGTTCCTCCCTGAACAATACTAGCCTCTCACAAGCCCTCGATTTAGCAACTATTCTCAAAGCCTTTCAATCGCTTTCGAGTGAAATTGAGTTAGAGAAATTACTCTCAACTTTACTGAAAGTAATCCTGGAAAATGCCGGAGGTGATAAATGTGCATTACTCATACCAAAAGGTGATTGTTGGGCAATTGAGGCATTATCTCAACTGCAACAACCTGAGATAATTTTACAATCTCTGCCTTGTGAGGAAATAGTACCTGTTAGCTTAATTAATCGAGTTAAAAATACTCTGGTCTTGGCTGTTGTGGAAAATGCCATAGTCGAGCCAACTTTACTGACTGATCCTTATATTCAGCACCATGCACCCAAGAGTATTTTCTGTGCGCCAATTGTCAACCAAGGCAAATTGATTGGCATTTTGTACTTAGAAAATAATTTAACACTGGGAGCATTTACGAGCGAACGCGTTGAACTACTCAACTTACTCTGCACTCAAGCGGCAATTTCTCTAGAAAATGCCAAACTTTATCATCAATTAGAGAATTATTCTCACACTCTCGAACAAAAAGTAGCAGATCGCACACAGGAATTAACAGCCAAAGCCACTCAGTTAGAATCAACACTCAATCAACTTTACTCGACCCAAGCCCAACTAATTCAAGCTGAAAAAATGTCCAGTTTGGGACAGCTAGTGGCGGGAATTGCCCATGAAATTAATAATCCGATTAATTTCATCTATGGCAACTTAGCAGCAGCCAATGAATATGTTACATCCTTAATTGAGTTAAATCATTTATATCAGTCATTTTATCCGCAAACATTGCCAGAAATTGACCAGAAAATTGCCGAAATCGACCTAGAATTTATCTTAAATGATTTACCCAATCTCCTATCTTCCATGAAGGTGGGTTCAGAACGCATCCGTCAAATTGTGCTGTCACTGCGAAACTTTTCCCGCCTAGATGAATCAGAAATCAAAGAAGTAGACATTCACTCTGGTCTGGAAAGTACATTGTTAATTTTGCAGCATCGACTTCAGAGTAATAGTCAACATCCAGAAATTATAGTCATCAAACAATATGGAGTATTACCTTTAGTTAATTGTTATGCTTCGGCACTCAATCAAGTTTTTATGAATATCATCAACAATGCCATCGATGCTTTAGAAACATCAGATAAAAATTGCCACCCGACTATCAAAATTCAGACAGAGTTAACTGAATATAAAACTATCATTATTCGCATTGCGGATAACGGTCTAGGAATGAATAATTCGGAGCAGAATCAGATATTTAATCCCTTTTTCACGACAAAACCAGTAGGTAGTGGTACTGGCTTAGGACTGTCAACTAGCTATTCGATTGTTGTAGAAAAACATGGGGGTAAGTTAAGCTGTATTTCCGCACCAGGAGAGGGCGCAGAATTTATCATTGAAATCCCTGTGTAAATAAATTGTACCTCTCACTTACAGATAAACTTATCTATCTGGGAATACTAGATCCAGAAATCATCAGGATCGGCGCAATATGGTGAGCAACCTTGTTAGTATTCCCGGATATCATCTTGCAGAAGAACTCTATAATGGTTCGAGAACATTGGTTTATCGCGCTGTTAGAGAAAGGGACTCAGTACCAGTAGTGATAAAACTGCTGAAAAATCCTTATCCCAGTTTTAGCGAACTGTTGTTATTTCGCAATCAATACACCATCGGGAAAAATCTCAACTCACCCCTAATTATCCAAACCTATAGCCTGGAAGCAATAAATAATGGCTATATGTTAGTCATGGAAGACTTTGGCGGAATTTCCCTCAAGGATTATTTCAGCAAAAATCAGAGTGTCACATCTTTAGAGGAGTTTTTAGTTATAGCGATCGCACTCTGTAACACCTTAGACTTACTCTACCACGAGCGAATTATTCATAAAGATATTAAACCCAGCAATATCTTAATTAATCCTGAAACCAAGCAAATCAAATTAATCGACTTCAGCATTGCATCTTTACTACCCAGAGAAACCCAAACCCTAGTTAACCCCAATGTATTAGAAGGCACACTTGCTTATATCTCTCCTGAACAAACCGGGAGAATGAACCGGGGTATTGATTATCGCACAGATTTTTATTCTTTGGGTGTGACTTTCTTTGAATTACTCACAGATGAGTTACCATTCTTATCAAATGATCCAATGGAATTGGTACATGCTCATCTTGCGAGAATTCCGCCATTATTACACGAAATTAAGCCAGATATCCCCTCAGTTATCTCAGAAATCGTCAATAAATTAATGGCGAAAAATGCCGAAGATAGATATCAAAGTGCGTTGGGGTTGAAACTTGATTTAGAAAAATGTCTACATCAGCTAAAAGAAACTGGTGAAATTCAAAGCTTTGAAATTGCGACTAGGGATTTGTGCGATCGCTTCATCATCCCCGATAAACTCTATGGAAGAGATACAGAAGTTCAAACCCTACTAGAAGCCTTTGAGAGAGTCAGCCAAGGTGTAACAGAAATGATGCTGGTAGCTGGGTTTTCTGGAATTGGTAAAACAGCAGTTGTTAACGAAGTGCATAAACCAATTGTTAGACAACGCGGCTACTTTATTAAAGGTAAATATGACCAATTTAATCGCAATATTCCCTTGAGTGCATTTGTGCAAGCTTTCCGCGATTTAATGGGGCAATTATTGACCGAAAGCGATGTACAAATAGAACAATGGAAACATAAAATATTAGATGTTGTCGGTGAAAATGGACAAGTAATTATTGAAGTCATTCCCGAATTAGAAAACATTATTGGTCAACAACCACCAGCTACAGAACTTTCAGGAACAGCAGCACAAAATCGCTTTAATTTATTATTTCAAAAATTCACCCAAGTCTTTACAACTAAAGAACATCCTTTAGTGATGTTTCTCGATGATCTACAATGGGCTGATTCGGCATCACTAAAATTAATGCAGCTATTAATGACTGACACAGGTCATCTTTTGATTATTGGTGCATATCGTGATAACGAAGTCCATCCCGGACATCCATTATTATTGACATTGAGTGAAATTCAAAAAACATCAGCTATTTTTAATAAAATTACTTTAGCGCCCTTGAGTAAAAAACAAGTAAATTACCTTGTCGCTGACACACTAAAATGTTCAGAATATATCGCAGGTAATCTTTCAGGATTAATATTTCAAAAAACTCAAGGCAATCCGTTTTTTGCTACCCAGTTTATTAAAGCATTATATCAGGAAAATATCATTTATTTTGATTTTGAATTGGGCTGTTGGCAATGTGATATTTCCCAAGTGACAATGCAAGCAGTTACAGATGATGTTGTGGCTTTTATGAGTTTGCAATTGCGGAAACTGCCCTCATCAACTCAATCCGTATTGCAGTTAGCAGCTTGTATTGGCAATTCTTTTGATTTAGCAACTTTAGCGATTGTTTCCGAACAATCGGAAATTGAAGCAGCAGCCTGTTTATGGAAAGCATTACAAGAAGGGTTGATTGTACCAATTGGTGATGTTTATAAATTTTATGTTGGGCAAGAAACTCTACTACCTCCTTCAGCAAATCAACAGAATGTTGCCTACAAATTTCTACATGATCGCATTCAACAAGCTGCTTATTCCCTAATTCCTGATGAGCAAAAACAGAAAACTCACTATCAAATTGGTCAACTGCTACGGCAACAGATTCATCCAGATGCAAGAGTTGAACGCATTTTTGAAATCGTCAATCAATTAAATTATGGAACTTCTTTAATTAGCGAACAAACACAACGAATAGAACTAGCACAACTGAACCTCATTGCCTGTCGCAAAGCCAAAAATTCTACCGCTTATAAAGCAGCCCGTGAATATGCCACAGTGGGATTATCTTTTTTGGGAGAACAGACTTGGCAACAGCAATATGAAATGAGTCTCACCTTCCATGAAATAGCGGCGGAGGTAGCAATGTTATGTGGTGACTTTGAGGTAATGGAAGAATTGATTGATACTGTCATCCACCAGACACATTCTTTGCTAGAGCAAGTTAGTGTTTACTGTTTGAGAATTCAAGCCAAAATTTCCCAGCATCAACTTATTGAAGCACTGGCAATTGGGATTGAGCTTCTACAAAAGTTGGGCATAACAATCAACGAATCATCTACACCAGAAGATATTCAACAGTCAATTCAAGAAATTAATAATCTGATTGGAGATAGGAAAATCAAAGATTTCATTCATCTCCCCAGGATGATAGATGATAAAATTATTGCTATTTTCCAGATTACCAGTAGCATTATTTCAGCAGCTTACATCTGTGGATCTCCCTTGTTCCCATTATTGACTGCCCTCTCAGTTAAATTATCCCTGACCTATGGAAACATATCTGATTCACCCAAATACTATGCTGTCTATGGCATTGTTATCTGTAATCTTTTACAAGATATAGATTTGGCGACAGAATTTGGCCAGTTAGCATTGGATATGGTCTTAAAATTTGATGCCAAAGTGACTAAACCTGAAGTGTTAATGTTGCAGGGAGGGTTTATTCTCCACCGCAAATCTCACATCAGAGAAACGTTACCACTCTTGAGCGAGAGCTATACAACTGCTCTAGAAGTAGGAAACCTGCAATTTCTTGGAAATGCTGGACATTGTTTCTGCCTGAATGCTTTTTGGTGCGGTCAGCCCCTTACCACTGTAGAACAGGATACACAAAATTACTATAAGGGTTTGATGCAATCTAACCAATTAACAACTGCCAATTACTGCCGCATCTATTGGCAATCTGTGTTAAATTTACTTGGCTTTGCAAATTACCCTACCATTTTATCTGGTTCAGCACTGCAAGAGACAGAATTTCAGCCACTGCTGCGATCTGCAAATGACCTGTTTGGGTTGTATTACTTCTATTTGTATAAGCTAATGCTTTGCTTTTTGTTTGGGGAATTTGAGCAAGCTAACAACTATACCCTGGAGTGCAGGAACTATTTAATGGCGGCTGGAGGAACAGTCGGTACACCTGTATTTTATTTTTATGATTCTTTGATTGCCATAGCAGAGTTAAGTCAACTCTCAGATGAGGTATCAACAGTATTAGAACGGGTGGAAAAAAATCAAACTCAATTACAGCTATGGGCGCACTATGCACCCATGAATCACCAGCATAAATTTGATTTGGTGGAGGCAGAAAAATGTCGTGTTTTAGGACAAAAAGCCGAAGCAGGTGAACTGTACGATCGCGCTATTTCCGGTGCTAAAGCCAATGGCTATATCCAAGAAGAAGCTTTAGCCAACGAATTAGCCGCCAAATTTTACCTTGGTTGGGGGAAAGAGAAAATCGCCGCAGGTTATATGCAGGAGGCATATTATTGTTATGCCCGTTGGGGATCAAAAGCCAAAGTTGCCGACTTAGAACAAGGCTATCCCCAATTACTCGCACCCATATTACAGCAAAGCCGTTCTGTTGTTTCCACTAACGAAACAATCTTTCCCTTGGGAACTGTGACATCTACCAGTGCAGCTACATCTAATAGCACCAGTATCTCAGATACTTTAGATTTAACAGCAATTCTCAAAGCATCTCAAACTATCTCCGGTGAAATCGAACTAGACAAACTACTTGCATCGTTGCTTACCATCGTGATTGAAAATGCCGGGGCTGATAAATGTGTGTTAATGCTCTTGCAGGACAATCATTTACTAATTCAAGGTTCAATTACTCAGGGTTCTGAGCCAATTTTGTTGCAAAGTCTTGCCATTGCAGACAGCCCGGATATTCCCCACAAACTCATTTACAAAGTCAAGCATAGTCAACAAACTGTAGTATTGTTGGATGCAACCGCAGATATGACTTTCGCCAATGACCCCTATATTATCCGTCAACAACCCAAGAGTATCTTGTGTAGTCCGATTTTACATCAAGGTAAGTTGCTGGGTATTTTATATCTAGAAAATAATTTAGTGACGGGGGCGTTTAAGAGCGAACGCATCGAACTACTCAACCTACTTTGCGCCCAAGCTGCCATTTCCCTAGAAAATGCCCGACTTTATCAACGTTCTCAGGAATACAGCCAACAACTAGAGCGATCGCTTCATGAGTTAAAAACTACTCAATCCCGCTTCCATAATCTAGTAGATAACGTTCCTGGGGTGGTGTATCAGTTCCTCATGGCTCCCGATGGTTCGGTATCAATGCCTTATATGAGTAATGACTGTTATGATCTCTATGAAATCACCGCCGAACAGGCGATCTCTAATGTGCAGATCCTCTTGGATATGGTGCATCCTCTGGATGCCGAATCTCAGCATCAGTCTATTGCAGATTCGGTTAAAACCTTAACTCCTTGGCGTTGGGAGGGGCGAATTATTACCCCCTCTGGAATTATGAAGTGGATTCACGGTGAAGCGCGACTAGAAAAACTTGTGGATGGTACGTTAGTGTGGGATGGATTGTTACTGGATATTAGCGAACGTAAACAAGCTGAACTGGCCTTACAACAAGCCCAATTACAAATCGTCCAAAGTGAGAAAATGTCAGCTTTGGGTAACTTAGTCGCTGGTGTCGCTCACGAAATGAATAATCCTTTGGGTTTTATTGCTGCCAGTCTCAAGCAAGCTAAACCCACCTTTGCTGATATTATTGAACATTTGAACATCTATCAAGAGACTTTCCCGGATAAAAGTGCAGAAATCCTCGACCACGAGTCAGAAATTGATTTGGAATATACCTTAGAAGACCTGCCAAAAATACTCGATTCTATGACAATAGCTTGTGATAGATTGAAAAACATTAGCACATCTCTACGTACTTTCTCCCGTGCTGATCGAGATTACAAAGTGCCATTTAATCTTCACGAAGGTATTGATAGTACAATCTTAATCCTCAAGCATCGTCTCAAAGCTAACGAACAACGTCCAGCAATTGAAGTAATAACTAATTATGGTGATTTACCCCAAGTTGAATGTTTCCCTGGGCAATTAAATCAGGTATTCATGAATATATTAGCTAATGCCATTGATGCTTTAGAAGATTCCAACCACGGACGTAATTTTGAGGAAATTCAGGTTGACCCTAACTCCATTACAATTACCACATCAATAGCAGATAAATTTGTGAATATCTCCATTGCTGATAATGGTAAAGGCATGAGTGAAGAGATTAAACGAAAAATATTTGACCATTTATTTACTACTAAAGCAGTGGGAAAAGGTACAGGTTTAGGATTAGCTATAGCCAAACAAATTGTCGAACAAACTCACGGTGGAAAGTTGTATTGTCAATCTATCCTCGGTGAAGGTACTGAATTTATCATCCATTTGCCGTTGTAAAATCAACAGAACTGCAAGCGGTGTTAGCGTAGCGGTAGCAACGTAGGAGCGTCAGCATTGCGTTGGGTGGGTTCTTCAACTTGTAGCACGTCGCGTCATGGAGAAATGAGAGTTTGAAAGGTGTTTTGCGTAAGACCTGTAAAAATGGGTATAAGGATGTGAGGGTTTGAGGGCTTCTCTCGTGGCACCTCTATACCCCTTAGTCTTTCCAAAACCCTTGATTGTTCGTCTCCAGAGTTATTCCTCATCAACAAACTTTCAGGAACCCTGCTTATATTCACTACGCTATGGTTGTCCAATTTAGACAAATTTTCAATCAACAGTGGTCTTGGAGAGCTTTCCCTTGGCTGAAGAAATGCCTTACCTCACTCACGTATAAAACGCTGCTGAATATGGCATTGCGAGTAACAATGGTAGTACTTCTATCTGCTGGGGTAAGCTATGCTCATGTGATGTCGCGTTTAGAAAGCCAAACCCAAGCACAACTGGAAAAATATATTCAAGAAAGAGGAGACCAAGAAAGTAGCCTTTTTCAGCTTGCACAGGATAACATAGCTGCGTTGCGCGATCGCCTGTTGCTAGAATTTCAGCAACCTACAAATATTAATGTTCAAAGCGAATTTGAACGCGAGTATTTTTCTTGGAATGATGGTAGTCTTCGCAATTTTCCACAAAATCGACCGATTCAAGAATTTGATTCTACTCGATATGCCAGTTCAGCCATTAGTCTCAAGACACCGCTAACTACAGAATTCAAGCAGAGGATGTTAATTGCTAACACGATCATTTCTGCTTACGGGGCTGCTTGGTCTCATCGATTTGTCAATACCTATTTTCTAGCACCAGAAAATGCTGGGGTAAATTATTGGAATGGCGTACCGATGGCCTTGCAAGCACCGCCTGATATCTATATCCCAAATGAAGAATACTTTTATATTGCCGCTCCTCAACACAACCCTGCCCGCTTACCACAGTGGACAGGTGTTTACCTTGACCCCATTGTCAAAGTCTGGATGGTTTCGGCTGTTTTACCAATTTATCAGGGCGATCGCTTTTTAGGAGTTGTGGGACATGATGTGGTTTTAACCAGCTTGATACAGCATACAACCCAGAATCAATTACCAGGAACATACAATCTCATTTTTCGTGCAGATGGCCGTTTACTTGTCGATCCCCATCACACACCAGAAATTCAGCAAGCTCAAGGTCAACTGAAAATCGATGCAATTCCTGACCCCCATCTCCAGCGCATTTTTCAGTTAGTCACTAACACTTCCGCAAAAACCCAAGTCCTCAACAATAGCCAAGACCGTGAATATCTCGCAGTGACTCGCTTGAAAGGGCCAAACTGGTATTTTGTCACAGTCTATCCCCAATCATTGCTATCAGGAACAGCTTGGGATATGGCTCAATTTATTTTAATATCTGGTGCCGTGGCATTACTGGTTGAAGTTTTATTATTGTTGTCGGTTTTGCAACAACAAATCGCTAAACCACTGCAAACATTAACCGCCGCTAGTCAGCAAATTGCTAATGGTGACTTTGCAATTAATTTGGATACTAATCGCCAAGATGAACTTGGAGAACTCGCCAGTTCTTTCAACAGCATGGTAAATCAGTTAAAGACTTCTTTTATTGAACTAGAACAGATAAATAATGCCTTAGAACTAAAAGTTGATGAACGCACAATAACATTACAAAAGACACTTCAAGAATTGCAACGTACCCAAACCCAAATGATTCAAAGCGAAAAAATGTCTGCTTTGGGTCAACTGGTAGCAGGTGTAGCCCATGAAATCAATAATCCTGTTAGTTTTATTTATGGGAACCTCAGCTATATCGAAACTTACATCGCAGATTTGTTGAAATTTATCCAACTATATCAGCATTACTATCCTCATCCAGTAGCAGAAATTAAAATCGAGGCTGACAAATTGGATTTGGCATTTGCTCTCGATGATTTGCCCAAGATGGTGGCTTCGATGAAAATCGGCACAGAGCGAATTCGTGAAATTGTGTTATCATTACGAAATTTTACTCGTTTAGATGAAGCCGAATTTAAAGCAGTTAATATTCATGAGGGTATTGATAGTACATTATTAATTTTACAAAATCGTCTGAGAGAGCAAGCACAACGCCCAGCCATAGAAGTTGTAAAACAATATAGTAATTTACCTTTGATTAGCTGTTATCCTGGACAACTCAATCAGGTATTTATGAATATTATATCTAATGCTATTGATGCCATAGAACTTGCAAATAAGCAGCTTAGTAGAACAGAAAAAACAAGATATAAAAATCAAATATTGATTCAGACTCAAGTGTTATCAGAAAACCAAGTTATGATTTCTATTGTAGATAATGGATCAGGAATTCATGACGCTATAATCACCAAAATATTTGACCCATTTTTCACAACTAAAGATGTGGGTAAAGGTTCTGGATTGGGTTTATCTATCAGTTATCAAATTGTGACTGAATTACATCAAGGTCAACTTCATTGTCATTCGATATTAGGCACAGGCACAGAGTTTGTGATTACTTTGCCTGTGCAAACTAAACGCAGACTTTGATTGCAGATATAAATATTTGGTGTGGCGTTGCATAATTGCGGGATCATTTATCTCATACCATTTCACTCTAAACATGATACAGATAGGCAAGCAGCGCCTCGACTCCGCTCGGCGACCGGAAACAAAGGTGTAGAGGAAGTGATTTGTATCAGTAATTTCGTGAATTGGTATCACGCAGAGGCGCAGAGATGCAGAGAGAATCAGGAGTTAAAAATTTCAATAAATCAAAATTCATCCCCTGATTCAGCAATGCCGAATATTTTATTTAAAAATATAAATATTGGTGCGATCGCTCAAATAATACATCTATTTACCAAATTTCGATACAGCCAGACTATTCCATAAATACCAGCGCCAAGGCAAGTCTACACCTTTAGTCAAACCAATGCGCGTAGTCTGAATTAACGAGAGATTTCCTTGTTCTAGCTGTTGTTGAAACTCAGGCTGGCGGTGTTCTAACCAGAGGGGTTGACCAAATTCTAGGGGTATTGCATTCAATGTCAAATCAATTTTCAAAGCGCGGCAAAGTTTACCCGGCCCGGCGGCGATGCGATGTGGTTTGAGTTTTTCTTGATGATCAACCCAGGTAGGGACTTGCTCTAACTCCAAGGCGCGAAGAAGCACCGCACTAGGAATTCCCTCTTTGTCAGTTACCACATTCAAGCAGTGGTAAACACCATAAATTAAGTACACATAAGCTTTTCCAGCCGCATCAAACATGACCTGATTGCGAGTAGTCCGACTACGATAAGCGTGCATTGCTGGATCATCGGGTGCATAGGCTTCTGTTTCGACAATTATTCCCCGAAAAATTCTACCATCTGGCATTTGTCTTACTAGAGTACAGCCAATCAATTCAGGAGCCACTAAAGTTGAGGAACGAGTCAGCCAAGTTGCATCAATGTTAGATGTCATAAACTAGGGGCTAGGGACTAGAGGCTAGAGGGTAGTATTTTTACTCAGCACTCAGCACTTCAAGTATGAATACTCTGCTGAATGGGAACTTCTATGCGAAATTCTGTACCTTGGCCTGGTTGTGAATCGCATTGAAAAATACCACCATGCTTATCTACCACAATTTGGTAACTAATTGATAGTCCCAAACCTGTACCCTTACCTACAGGTTTAGTGGTGAAAAATGGGTCAAAAACTCTTGTTTTGACGGCTTCTGGTATACCTAGTCCATTATCTTTGATGTAAATTACCACGCTCGGCACATTTTTGTTCATCTCTCCAACGGTAGTGCGAATGGTAATTTGACGTTGATGAGTGGCTGAGGTGGATTCTGGGTGATATTCTAAAGCATCGATCGCATTGCTCAACACATTCATAAAAACTTGGTTGAGTTGTCCTGCATAACACTCTACCAATGGCAAATCACCATACTCTTGAATAACTTGAATGTCAGCACCATCGGATTTCGATTTTAAGCGGTGCTGTAAAATCAATAAGGTACTATCGAGACCTTCGTGAATATCTACTACTTTCATTTCCGCTTCATCCAGGCGAGAGAAATTCCGCAAGGACATGACGATTTGGCGGATGCGTTCTACACCAAAGCTCATGGAAGAGAGAGTTTTGGGTAAATCTTGTGAGAGAAATTCTAAATCAATATCTTCCAGGCGATCGCTAATTTCTTCACTAGGTTTAGGATATTGTTTCTGATAAAGGTTGAGCATTCCCAGTAAATCATCTGCATACTCCCGCACATGGGATAAATTGCCATAAATAAAATTCACGGGATTATTAATTTCATGAGCTACACCCGCTACTAATTGACCTAGTGAAGACATTTTTTCTGTTTGGATAAGTTGAGTTTGGGTAGTTTGTAACTCATGCAAGGCGGCGGTTAATTTTTGGGCTTGCTGTTGGGTTTGTGCTAGTAAATCAGCTTGTTGTAGGGCTACACCTAATTGAGCGGCGATTTGACTGAGAAAGTTAACTTCCGAAGGTTTCCATTCGCGGGGGCCAGAATGTTGATAAGTGCAAAGCAAACCCCAGAGTTTTTGTCCAACAAAAATGGGAGCTAAAACAAAAGCATGAATGTGATAATACTCTAGATTATCTAAATGGCACTGGTTAAAGCCCATGTGATAAATATCATCCACAGCAAATGTTTCGTTGTGGCGGTAACGTCCTCCCGCAGTTTTTTGCAGGTAGGTGTCATTCCAAACGGTATTTACCCCTATTTTGCTTTCATTTGTCCAATGGGGGCTAGTCGCTTCAAAGTCGCCGACAAATTCACCACCCCAATCTGCTGTAAACCGATAAACCGAAACGCGATCGCCTTTGACTAACTGACAAACTTCTTTGGTGGTAATTTGAAAAATCTGATCTATATCCAAGGACTCCCGAATTTTAGCAATTACGCCAAATACAGCTTGTTGTTGTTGATATGTGCGTTCTAGTTCAACTGTGCGTCTTTTTACTTGATGTTCTAAATTTTGATTAAAGCCTTGTACTTGTTGATAAAGTTCATATTGTTGAATTGCTGAGGCAAAATGTTTGGCAAGTTCTCTAGCTAATTCAATATCTGCGTCTGTCCATTGTTGAGCTTGGGCTGTTTTTGATTCTTTCCAAACATCAAAAGATAACCGGGGATATAACTGGCGGCGATCGCGGTCAAATTGACCAGCCCACAAGGTTTCTGTGTCGATTTCATTGCGAAAGATACTTAAATAGCCAACTAATTGCTGACGGTAACACAGGGGAATCATCAGCAAACTACGAATTTTGGTTGGTTTAAAAGTTGGTTGCAAAGTTCGCAAACTTGCAGTTTGATAAATATCATCGATTGCCCAAACATCGTATTCACCAGACTGATAATGTTCTTGCCAGACGTTATACTGCTCCATTAAGGGATAAATCGTATCTGGGGGAATTTCTGGCTGTTGTCCACTGGTATAAATTTGAATGCAGTCACTCCCAGGAATTAAACATTCTTTCAAACTTTTAATTTGATTATTAGCAGCTTGAAAAGCATCGTTTCTCATACACAATCTTCCACCCACACCTTGAAAGGCGGCGACAGCAGCTTCTAATGCTGGTTGTAAAACAATTGTTGGGAGGGAATGTAGCAGAGTCGCAATGCGATTAATTACACTTTCTCGTTCAGCTTTGGCGCGGGCTTGGGCGAGAAGATAACTTTGGGCGATCGCCACCGATAATTGATCTACAACCATTTGCATCGCTTCTAATTCATAAAGTGAAATAGAATGCGCCTGGGAATGATGAGATACTAGCAATCCCCACAGTTGATGTTGATGGAAAATCGGCGCGACAACGCAAGATTTAACGCCCATCGCCGTTAAGTATTCTGCGTGACAAGGATCTACAGGGCGATAACGAATATCCTCCGGTTTCAGTTCTCCTGTTTCTAAAACACTCATCGGGCTATGACCAATCTGTTGCAATTCCACATTTACAACCGAACGTACCCTAGATTTAATAAACAATTCACGCGCATAAGGCGGAATATCATCGGCGGGAAAATTCAGTCCCAACAGCGAAGGTAGACGCTGTTCATGAATGGATTCAGCCACCACTTTACCTGTACCATCCGTATGAAATTGATAAATCATTACTCGATCAGTACCCAGTAAACAGCGTACTTCTGCTGTTGTGGTTGTAATAATTTCTTCTAACTCTAATGTTTGACGAATCCGATTTGTTATCCGGCGTAGAAGACTCTCTTGATTAAGTCTTGTCCGCAAGTTTGGATCTGCTAGTTGGGACATTGTTTTTAAGTTTAAAAATTTTTGAAATTAAATATCTTGTCAGCGATAAATCTAAAAATATTGTGAATTTTATGTAATCTATTTGTCTACAGTAAAACCACGGTCAAAATATAGTGAATACTCCTAGGTTTTTGTTACAGGTTTTTACATTATTTTGTTTAAGAAAAAAATCTCAGTATTTTATATATTTTTGATAAATTTTCACTAGTAAAAAGTTTAAAAAAACCAGATATTTATGTTTTTATAAAAAAATAGAGACCAGAACTAAGCTGTGTCTCTACTGTTAAACAGTAACTCTTCCTTGAGGATGATTACCCAGAGAATTAAACTCTGTTATTATCAGCAAAACGAATTCTTAAATAGTCTTCTTCCATTTTGGCACCAGCAGGCTGTAGTGCTGCTAAAGCCTGTGGCAAAACCAAATTACGGCGATGATTACCGATTGTAATGTTTAATTCATCACCTGTTTTACTTAGCTGAATTTGGTGTTTAGGAATACCTGGTAAATACAGTTCTAAACTGTATTCATTTTTCTCTTGTATGACTCTAACTGTTGTTTCTTTGTAATAAACTTGGCTAGGGTCTTCGTCTTTGTAGAGAATTTCCTTAAGTCTTTCTAATGCAGCTAATCCACACATTTCTTCAGAAAATAGCGGCACTTCTTTAACTGGCAGAGGATGGAAATTTTCGTGAATTTCTTGACGATACTGTTCTTGATTTTGTTTCCAACGTTGGAAAAATGGATCTTCCACTTCCGGCGGAATAATCCTATTAGCAACTACTAAATCTGTAGCTACATTGTATAAGCTTAAATAAGCATGGGCGCGTAGGGATTCTTTAATCACCATCTTTTCAGGATTGGTGACAAGACGTACAGAAGTTTGGGTATTATCTGTTAATACCTTTTCCAGCGCCTCAATTTGTTCATAAAATTCGTAAGGTGCATCCATTACCTCTTTGTCGGGTAGCGAAAACCCCGCAATTGGTTTAAAAATTGGTTCCACTAAAGGACGCAACGCTACAGAGATATTTTGAAATGGTTTGTAAAAGCGGCGCATATACCAACCGCCAACTTCTGGTAAGCTTAACAGGCGCAAAGCTGTGCCGGTAGGGGCTGAGTCAATAATTAAAACATCAAAATCCCCTTCATCATAATGGCGTTTCATTCTCACCAAGCTGAAAATTTCATCCATTCCTGGTAAAATCGCCAATTCTTCGGCTTGCACTCCTTCTAAGCCCCGCGCCTGCAAAACCTGGGTAATGTATCGCTTCACAGCACCCCAGTTACCTTCCAGTTCTTGCAGTGCATCTAGTTCTGCACCCCACAAGTTTGGGCGAATTTGTTTGGGTGCATGTTCTAGTTCTAAATCAAAACTATCGGCTAAGGAATGGGCGGGATCTGTACTTAAAACTAGTGTACGATAGCCCAGTTCTGCACAACGAAGTCCCGTAGCGGCAGCAACAGAGGTTTTTCCCACACCGCCTTTGCCTGTCATCAAAATTACTCGCATTATCTCGAATCTCTAAGGTTTTTAGCTTGTGAGTCCTCTAAAATGCTCAATTAATGCTCAAAGAGGTGGTTATTAGTTTTGTAGCAAAACATGAAGTATGAATTTCATACTCAATCTCTTTGCCAAAAAAACACTCATCTCTTATTATTACGTAATTCTCTAACTCACAAGTTGCTGCATTCTAAATTTGCAGAGGAAGTGAGAAGTGAATCATTACCGCAAAAGTATAAAGAAACGAACCGCAAAGGACGCATAGACACGAAGTTATAAGAGTTTGAGAGAGTTATTGCGTAAGTCCTATAAAATTCAGAATTTAGAAGTCAGAGTGGTTAATAAATCACAGTTTTACTAGACAGAGATTTTCTCAGTCTCAAACAAGTTTCTCAGCGAAAATCCAAAATCTAAAATCCAAAATCCAAAATTGGTATGAGTCGTTACTTGATTAATCCCATCTCATATAAACCTTGGTGCAGTCTTTTGGCTTCTGCGAGATTTTGCTGCTGTTCGTGGAGGAGAATGGCATTTTTAAATGCTGTCAGACTAGCTTGGAGATTACCAACTTTTAGCTGTACTACGCCTAAATTTTGATATGCTTCTGCGTAATAAGGATTTAATTTGATGGCTTTTTGATAACAAGCGATCGCATCAGTAAATAAATTCAAAGCCTTTAATGTCATGCCTAAGTTATAATATCCAGTCGCAAAATCTGGGTCAATTTTTAAAGCTGTTTCGTAAGCTTTTTTGGCGTTGTTTAAATCGCCTGCATCTTTGAGTAAGTTGCCTAAATTGTTATATGCTCCTAACTTGAGCATGGGATATATCGGTAATTTAATCGCAGCTTGATAGTTTTCTAGGGCTGATTGCGGCTGTTTTAAATGATTGTACGCAATCCCTAAATGATAGTAGAGTTCATATAAAATTTCGTAGTTTTCTGTTGATTGATTTGCTGTCACCCAATCTTGGGGTGACTTACCACTAGCTTGCTTGAGTCCCCGTAGCAATAATTCTACACCTTGAGTAAGTTTGCCAGTTTCAACATAAAGCGCCCCTAATTTACTGCAAACATAAGGATCATTGGGATGCGTGGCGAGAAACTCTAACATTGCAGCTTGCGCTTTGATGTATTTATTATTTTGGGCGATCGCTCTTTTTTGATACCCTGTATGCAGAATTGCTACACCCTGCAAATAACCTACTTGCCAATGCGGTTCTTTTTGTATAATCGCCGCTACACTATCATCAACTAAGGCATGATAAGGCCTTTCAAAGCGAATTTCGGGATGATTGCGAAACAACCGCGAAACCAAAGAATAGGGAGATTGAACCGCACCAATTTCTTGGCGGATGAGATTAATTAAGATATATTCATCACTTTGAATTGCATCTTGTAGCTGTGGCACAATACTGGGGTTGAGTATTTCATCCGCATCTAACACCAACACCCAATCACCAGTAACATATTTTAAAGCGGCATTTCGAGCAGTACTAAAGTTATTAGTCCATTGAAAATGATGTACTTCTGCACCGAATTGTTGAGCGATTTCGGGAGTGCGATCGCTAGAACCTGTATCTAACACTACCATCTCATCCACGAAATCCTTAACACTATTTAAGCACTTCGGCAGCGTAGTTTCTTCATTTTTTACAATCATGCACAGACTAATACTCATACGCGAACTTCAATTGATTTACTTATATTTATTAAACATAGGTGATGCACTTGCACAAATAAGACTTACGCATCAAAACGAAAAATCAAGGGTTGGGAAGAGGGTGTAAGGGTGTAGGGGTGTATATATCTAAAACCCTTACACCCCATACCCTTGCACCCAGTTTCCACAGCAAATCTTTTTGCGTAAACCTTAACAAATTTAGCATCTAGCAATTTTAAATCGGTTGCTCACCAATCTACTCCCTGTTTCTTCGCGTAGTTGACAAATCAAACCGGATTGCTAAATGACAACTCTACTTGCTACCAGCCAATACTTAACACTTTATTACAATAGATTGGCAAAACTGTGAAGTACACCCGCATTTCTCACAAGCTTCAGGCGTTTGATGGGGCAGAGGGGCAGAGGTGCGGAGGGGCAGGGGAGAGAGTACCTTCATTCTCCCCTGCTCCCCTGCTCCTGACAGGTGTAGGTTTTTTACAATTAGGAGGAGTTAAAGCAGAAGAAATCGTCAACAGGAGTAGAAGGAAAAGAACTCCAGCGATGAAGATGAATCGGAAGGTGATTGAGAA
>NZ_JACJRY010000031.1:0-74168 GCF_014697485.1 Anabaena sp. FACHB-83
TATAAACATAAAGAACCGTGGGACGCATGGTCTTAAAGCTCAATTAATGTCTTCCTAGAAGAGTCATTGAGAAGCCCACACTCACCCGAAGGGGAGTGTGTGGAGTACGTCACGCTTGTCAAAAATTAAATAACGACAAATGACAAAATTACTCCCAAGTAGAGACATCACGCAGCACATCGGGGATTTCTCCCATCTCTAGGGGAAATTCCAGCAAAGTTTCTCTGTAACCTAAATACCCAGACTCCGCAAAAGATAACAACATTCGTCTCAGGGCGAACCAAACTTCGGATTCATATTCCCAATCACTATAACGTGAAGCCCGACCTGCAATTGAACGTAAAGCCCAAAAATAAGAGTTTCTCACCACTGAACCGCCTTTTTTAAACTCTGGCAAATCTGGGTGGTGGAGAAATAATACTTGATTTTCAATTCTGGCTTTCACGTTAAATAGTTAAATAGAACAGGGCAGTGATAGTACATTTATAGTACTTCTTTCTGGAATATCAATTCAAATGTAGGAGGGTTGATGATCAGTTTTGACCACTGGCCTTTTATACTCAAACTTGGCGCTACCTTGGGCTGTGGGCTAGTGGCGGGAGTCTTTTTTGCTTTTTCGACTTTTGTGATGAATGCACTGGCTAGACTCCAGCCCAAAGCCGGGATTGTTGCTATGCAGTCCATTAATATCACAGCAATCAATCCGTTGTTTATGGTGGCACTTTTCGGCACAGCTTTAGCTTGTTTGGTTTTAGCGATCGCTTCATTTTCCAAGTTACATCAACCCAGTGCAGCCTACTTGCTGTTTGGCAGCCTACTTTACCTGATTGGCACGGTTGGGGTAACGATCGCCTTCAATGTACCTCTAAATGATGCCTTGGCGATCGTTGATCCAGATAGCACCGAGGGCGCAAATTTATGGGCTAGATATCTGAGCGACTGGACATTTTGGAATCACATCCGCACAATAGCAGCATTTGGGGCTACTATATTGCTGATTCTTGCCCTTCGCCAACCAAGTGGACGATGAGTATCTCAAACAACGGAGAAGGGGAGATTCGAACTCCCGGAACCTTTCGGTTCATCCGATTTCAAGTCGGACGCAATCGACCACTCTGCCACCTCTCCAGTAAAACTGTCTAGCTACTGCTTACCTGGTTTTTTGGTGAGCCAAAAAGCTGACAGATAATACTATATCTTACATCTACGCAGGTTGCACTACTCAAAGCAAATGTCTACGATTCACTGGGTGAAGCAGGATATAAAATTTCCTCTGAGATTACCTGAAAATCTTGTCCCACCCAAACTAAAGCCGCTTTTGTGACTACTCCTGCTTGTAAGTGGACAATTGAGAAATTACGCTGCTTGTGTCCTTCATGTTCGATAATTCTGGGGACGCTGGCGGCATTTAAGTAAATTGTGCCTTCTGGACTTTGAAACACTGATTTACGTAGTTCTTTTTTGGTGTGACGCAGATTGTGGTGCATGTGTCCAAAGGTAACGAGGGGAATGGTTTTACCAATGGTGATAGTCTGAGAAATAGCTGCTGCAAAGTCGGGATCGCCAAAGTCGCCGCCGATGGGATGCCAATCTTTACCACAAGGGTCGTCGGGGCGATCGCCTAATCCACTCGGCCCGTTGTGACCCAAAAAAATAATTGCATCACCAGCCGCACTTTTAACCGCCGCTAGAATTTTAGCTGCTGATTCTTCAAAATTTGTCACATCGTAACGTTCTTTGCAGATATCGGCAAATCTCCATTCTGGGCCTCCCCAAGTAAAAGGACGACCACCAACAACGGTTAAATTCCATTGGGGAAAATCTAATTGGCTGTAACCGACATGGGCTGTATCCAGTAAATCTAGTTGTTCTTGCACCCAGTCTTCTTTTGTGCGATCGTAGGGACATTTTTTCCGTCCCCATTCTGTAGCCGTATACCAAGCATCGTGGTTGCCCATAACTGCTGCTTTGGGGATATCCAGGGAAGCGATCGCCCTCACCACTTCCACTGATTCATTGCCAAAATCTCCCACAAATAGCACTAAATCCACACTCAAATGCTTGAGTGCAATGGCATCATCCACTTCCCATTGGTCGTGAATATCTCCAACTACAGCAATTTTGAGAGTTTGTGATGGTTTTTTCTGACTGGTCATGCCGCTTTCCTTGCTGTCTATCTCCAGGATATGAAACTCAGGGAAATTTTGACACTATCTCCGCCAGAGTATGGAAAAGAACAATATTGTGGAAGGATTCAGAAGTCAGAATTCAGAAGTCAGAATGTAATCAGTGGGGAACAATATCCACCAATCGAATAGAATTGGCAAGCTGAATTCTTCTGTAAGTATATTGAGTATTAATTACTATAGGACTAATATTGGATTTATGAAAAAAATCAGTAAACTCAGGTCAGGCTTCTTTCCTACTCCCTACTCCCTGCTTACACAACTAGATTCAGAAATTAAATCGGATTCCTATATATATTTTTTCTTAATTGATAATTTCATTTAAACTTCTGGCTTGATTAACTAAACCCTAAATTTCGTTCTTTTCAAATAAGTTATTATTTGCTGACTTGAGTAGGATAACCGTACAGAATGGGGGCGCAATCTCTACCTGATAACTGCCTGTTTGGGTCGATACAATCTATGTGTGGCTTAAGTAATGCTGTGATTGAGAAAAGCTTAATACAGCATTAATAGGAGAGCATAAATATGGGAAATCAATTTAAAACAGTTGCTTTGTTAGGTGCGCTCAGTGGTTTATTAATTGCGATAAGTTACTGGGTATTTGGTGGCACTGGCGGCTTAATTATTGGTATTGGTTTAGCAGCAGTAACTAATCTATTTTCTTGGTATCAATCAGATAAGATTGCATTAGCAGTATACCGCGCCCAGCCAGTGAGTGCTGCCCAAGCACCAGGGCTGTATCGGATGGTGGAAAAATTAGCTAAACGCGCTAACATCCCAATGCCTGGAGTTTACATCGTTCCTGGTCAAACTGCTAACGCCTTTGCAACAGGACGCGACCCCGAACACGCGGCTGTGGCTGTGACTGAAGGTATTTTAAATATTCTGCCCGAAGACGAGTTAGAAGGCGTGATTGCCCACGAATTAACGCACATTATCAATCGTGACACCTTAACCCAGGCAGTAGCCGCAACGATCGCCGGTGCGATTTCTTTCCTCGCCCAGATGGTGAGTTACAGTTTGTGGTTTAGCGGTGGTTCACGGGACGATGATAGAGGTGGCAATCCTTTAGGAATATTGTTAACTGTATTGTTAGCGCCAATAGCTGCAACAGTAATTCAATTAGGTATATCGCGTACAAGAGAATTTTCTGCTGATGCTGGTGCTGCCAAATTAACAGGTAATCCCCGTGCATTAGCCCGCGCTTTGCAAAGATTAGAAGCCACAGCACGACAATTACCTTTAGATGCTAATCCAGCTTTTGAACCGTTATTAATTATCAATCCTATCTCTGGCAAGTTTTTAGGTAACTTATTTTCTAGTCACCCTGACACAGAATCACGAGTTGAACAATTACTGAAATTAGAACAACAACTGTCTACAAAATATTAGTCATTAGTCATTTGTTGGAAAAGTTAATTCTGAGGATATTATCATGATGACTGGTAATAATTTTGAATCAATTGAATCTACTGTAGTTGTAGAAATCAGTTCTCAAACTAACGAAATGGTAGAAGCTGAAATGGCTGGGGAGACTGATGAAGTGAAGAACGAAACCAAAGCTTTAATTGAAGCACTCAAAAGACGCGCCCAAGCTGAAGCAGAATCAGCCGGAACTCTTACCCGCGAAACTTATTTAAATGCTGTGCGCCAAGCACGCCAAGCCATTGAAGGTGAAAAACTCATTGAACGCGATCGCCTAGAAAATGCTTGGACTGTGATCCAAGAAGAAGCTGAGAAAAACTGGCACTTACTTTGGAAAGAATTTGCTGATTTTGGCGATCGCCTCCAAAATGCAGCCAAAGCCGCCTGGGAAGCCTTCAACGCCCCTCGTAATCAATAATAAACCCCCAGGGTAGAGATGTTGCAGTGAAACGTCTCTACCTTCAACTGAAAGAAGTCAAGCCAACTAATTTCGCACCACAGGTTGTAATAGAAGTTCGCCATTACGTAAATACCAATCCAGCCAAAGCTGTAAAATATTGCTTCCTTCTGGGTTAGGCAACTTAGCCAGAGATTTGATTGCCTGATCTCGATGATCAAGGGCTATATTCATTAGTCGAGTGCGAACTTCCATTTCATCTAATAATTCACAAATCTTGATTCTGTTATATTCTTGCTTGTGAAATAAGCTGGCTAATTTTTGTGCATTAGGATGTTCTAGAGTCAAACCTAATAAGACAGGAAAAGTTTTCTTTTCTATTTCACGGATATTTTCTGTAACTGGAAACCACAGGGATTCAATATCATCAAGAATTTGCGTCATCCAACCTAAATGAGTGCCGCATTGAACACATAAGGCGATAATGTCTGCATCACAAGCAGACAGATAACTAGCGATCGCAGTGGCAAATTGATATGCTTTAACGGTCTTCAGGTTGACTATTTCTCGATATTCATCTAAAGAATTAATAGTCTGACTGATATCTTTATCTTGTCCTTGGCATACTTGCAAGAATGAATAGAAATAGTCCCGCAAGAGTCCTTCTAAGTTATCTGAAGGAAGTTTAAAATTTATGAACTCACGGGTTGCAACAGCATTCAAAGCCATTGCATAATTAATTGCCCGACCAACTCCCAAAGATTGGTAAAGTCCATCTGGTGCATCCATATCAATACAATCATCAACAATTCGGAAAGATAGACTGATCAGTGTTACTGATGCAGCTACAGCAATCAGATCATCAATTTTTGCGCCTATGGATATCCCAGTGGCGATCGGTATAATGGCTGTGGGATTAAGTGGATCATCAAGTATCTCGTCTACCACTTTCCCTAATTCCTGCCATTCATCTTCGACAAGGCTAATAATTTTTTGACGGATTTGAGCTAGTATTTCAACTAGATTAATTGCAAGTTTACTAATCATCTGATTCTACATCTTCAGTAGGTCTTATAGCTTCGTCTGAGTAAGCAATGATTTTTCCTTTATTACTCACAGTTGCATATCTTTTAATGTTGGTTAATTTTCTTGTTGTTCTGACAGCAGAAGCTAAATCTGGATCGCTCACAAATACTGTTGATGGATCTACTATGACTTGCAAGATTGTCAGCCCTTCGTTGTATTTGGTAGTATCTCCAAAAAAGTTTTTAGCAACTACACAGGCGTAAGTTTCGTTATTACATAAGTAAATATAGCCTTTAGCATTAGCTTCACCAGAAGTACCTACAGCACCGCCTGTGCCACCATAAGTTGGGTCTAAGCCAGTTTGTAATATTGATTGTGCTGCTGGTGTTGTTGTTGTGTGATACATGATAGTTTCTTCACGAGGATGATATAAAACTGTTGGAACTTCTTCTCTAGGAAATTCGCCCATACTATTCAGCCAAGTGGTGACAGTAGCTACGTCATAAGGTACTAAATTCAGGTGTCCTACTATATCACTTTTAATTTTTGCTGCTTTTGGCTCTATCGACTTCGCTAATATCTTCGGATCAACTTCAGAGGGAGGAAATTGTTGATCAGTTCTATCTACTTCCTGTTTACTACTTGTTACAACTTCCGGTTCTGATTGAGGGTTGTTACTAGCTTGGTTTCTTCTTGATCCAAAACATTTAAATTGTCTAACAGAACTTCCTAATTTAGTAGGTGGCGTAGTTGGTTTAGTTTGCCCAAAAGACTGAATACTTTCCTTTACCTGAGAAGCCGAAGGTAGTCGAGACATCACACTACCAACACTGTTAGCTTTTGCCCCCATGACATCGGCTTCTTTTTCTAGCGTAGAATCAACATTCGCACTGATTCCTTTCAATTGAATAGAAGGTTTGACTCTTCCTTGCTTTTGCTGAACTACGTGCCATGCTTCATGGGGAAGGTGCTTTTCCTGTCCAGGTGCAACGTGAATATCTGTTCCTTGGGTATAGGCAGCAGCTTGAAACTTTGGAGGCTCGCTGGAATTATAATGAACTTTGACATCATCCATTCCCATTCCAGAAAGATTTTCCACGCCTGTTTTTAAGTTATCAGGCAAGCCGGTGTTATTTTCAGGTTGAATTTCTTGACTTTGAATTGCCAACTCAGTTGGCTGTATGGTGTCTGCTGAACTATCTGGTTGTTGATGAGATTTATCTCCAAGCTGTTCAGTATGCAACTTCATCTGCAATGGGAAACTTGGTACTGCTGATTGCGAGATTTTTGACGTATAACTATCAGCTTGATAATTCGGATCAATTTTTAAATTACTCCAAGGTGAGACTGGCGATCGCTGCACAGGATTCTCTGTAACTATAGATACTTTAGGAAGATGTGATTTATATTGTCTAGTCTCGGTTGTATCTTGTGGTTGTTCTGAAGTTAAATTTTCTGATGGTGTTGATTCAACTTTAAATGGACGTGGTGCAAACTGATTGTTAGATGATGAATCAGATGTAGATTTACTATGATTAGCATGTTTTTTCTGATACATTTATTTTAAGTATGAATTTTATGCCTAAAATAGAATAAAAATAAACTTATGACTATTAGATAAAAGTCTATTGCTTTTTTATTGAAATTATGATTAGAAATTTGGCTTAATTACAGAACATAACCCCAGAAACAGGGAAGAAGTTGAGAGTAGTTGAAAAAATTCAATTTGTATTGATTGGCGCGATAATATGCGATCGGTTCTTCAATCAGATACTATTGATGCTAGATAATGGGAAAGCTTTGACTTTTATTGCCCCATCTAGCCCAGAAGAACAGATTAACTACTATGCGAACTCACTATTGCGGCGAACTCCGAAAAGAAGATATTGGAGAAACTGTTACCTTGTACGGATGGGTAGACCGTCGCCGCGATCATGGGGGCGTGATATTCTTAGATTTACGCGATCGCTCTGGCACAGTCCAAATTGTCAGCGATCCGCAACGCACCCCCAACTCCTACGAGCAAGCCAATGCTTTGCGGAATGAATACGTCGTCGAAATCACCGGCAGAGTAACGCAGCGTCCCGAAGAATCACTGAATAACCGCATTCCTACAGGTGAAGTAGAAATTTATGCGGATAAAATTACCTTGTTAAATGCAGTCCGCAAGCAGCTACCATTCCAGGTTTCCAGTGCTGACACCGAATCGGTGCGGGAAGACTTAAGACTAAAATACCGTTATTTGGATTTACGGCGCGATCGCATGGCGCAAAATATGCAACTGCGTCATCAAGTCGTCAAAGCCATGCGGCGCTATTTAGAAGATGGGGAAAATTTCATCGAAGTTGAAACCCCAGTCTTGACTCGTTCCACTCCCGAAGGTGCGCGGGACTATGTTTTACCCAGTCGTGTCAACCCTGGCGAATGGTTTGCTTTACCCCAATCACCACAACTATTTAAACAAATCTTGATGGTATCCGGTATGGACAGATACTATCAGATTGCTCGTTGCTTCCGGGATGAAGACTTACGCGCCGACAGACAGCCAGAGTTCACCCAATTAGACATGGAAATGAGTTTCATGTCTCAAGAAGAAATTATCGAACTCAATGAAAAGCTTGTTTGTCATATCTTCAAAACCGTGAAAGGAATTGAATTACCCCATCCTTTCCCGCGCTTAACCTACGCTGATGCAATGGCGCGTTATGGTAGCGATAAACCCGACACTCGCTATGATTTAGAATTAGTCGATGTTTCCGATATTCTCAAAGACTCTGGTTTTAAAGTCTTTCGGGATGCTGTCGCCCACGGTGGTATCGTCAAAATCCTTCCCATTCCCAACGGTAACGACAAAATTTCTAACGTCCGCATTAAACCAGGCGGCGACATTTTCAGAGAAGCTAGTGAAGCCGGCGCGAAAGGTTTAGCTTACATCCGTGTTAGGGAAGATGGAGAAATTGACACCATCGGCGCAATTAAAGACAACCTCACCGCCGAACAAAAAGCTGAACTTCTCCGCCGCACAGGTGCAGAAGCCGGACATTTGTTATTGTTTGCGGCTGGTGATGTTGGTACTGTTAACAAAACTTTAGATAGATTACGGCAATTTACTGCTAAAGAATTTGGGTTAATCAATCCCGATAAACTCAATTTGTTATGGATTGTTGATTTCCCGATGTTTGAGTGGAATGCTGACGAAAAGCGTTTGGAAGCATTACACCACCCATTTACCGCACCCCATCCCGATGATTTACACGACTTAAAAACCGCCCGCGCCCAAGCTTACGACTTGGTATTTAACGGCTTTGAAGTTGGCGGTGGTAGTTTGCGAATTTATCAGCGAGAAATTCAAGAACAGGTATTTGAAACCATTGGCTTGTCTCCAGAAGAAGCGCAAAGTAAATTCGGTTTCCTTCTAGAAGCTTTTGAATACGGTACACCGCCGCATGGTGGTATCGCCTACGGTTTAGATCGTTTGGTGATGTTACTTGCTGGGGAAGAATCTATCCGTGATGTGATTGCTTTTCCGAAGACACAACAAGCCCGTTGCTTGTTAACAGATGCGCCTTCTGGGGTGGATGCGAAGCAATTAAAAGAACTGCACGTTGCTTCGACATATAAACCCAAGTCATAACAAAGTCCAAGGGGATTTAATAAGTAAAAGGGTAAAAGTAAAAAGTAAAAAGAAATCAAAAATTAGTATTTCTTTTTACTTTTTACCTTTAACTTTTGCCTTGTTTGATAATGCTGTCAAAATATAATTAAGGCTATATAGGACTCATATTTGATTTTGGAAAAAAATCAGTATACTCAGATCAGGCTTCTTTCCTACTCCCGACTCCCCATTCCCTGTTCCCTACCTACACAAATAAATTCAGAAATCAAACCGGATTCCTATATATAGTTTCTTATGAGTGAATCTATTATCTTGACAGAGGACGGTTTATTACCAGAGGATGTGTTACCAGATGTCAGTCAATTGGTGACAGAAGACGACGCAGCAGTGGATAATCTACCATCGGAAAAACAACAACGCCTATTAACAGAAACCCTTTACAGTTCTTGGAGAGGTGCAAATAATTCCCAAGGGTTTCTTGTGGCTGCTAATGTGGGGTTGTTTGCTAGTAGTTATCAACCAGCAATTGTACCTGATGTCTTCTTGAGCCTGGATGTACAAGTAGCCGAAAATTGGTGGGAAAAAAGACATCGTTCTTATTTCTTTTGGGAATTTGGTAAACCACCAGAAGTAGTGATTGAAATTGTCTCAAATCGAGAAGGGAATGAAACAGGGCGTAAATTCTTAGAATATGCCCGGATGCGGATTTTATACTACATTATTTTCGACCCATCTCAGCAACTTGGTGGTGAAGTTCTGCAAATGTATGAATTGCAAGGACGGCAATATGTAACCATGAGCGAACAATGGTTGACAGAAGTTGAGCTAGGGTTATGTTTGTGGGAGGGCGTGTATGAAGGCAAACGCGATATTTGGCTGAGGTGGTGTGATGCGGAAGGGAATGTCATTCCTACTGGTGCAGAACGGGCTGAACAAGAACGAGCGGCTAAAGAAGCTGCACTGCAACGTGCTGAACGTTTGGCGGCACAATTACGGGCTTTGGGGGTAGAACCGGAAGTATGAAATGGCAGGAAAAAAGAGACAAGGGGTAGGAGGTAGAAGAAAATTCTTCCCCCATTCCCAACTCCCCACTCCCAACTCCCAGTTCCCCACTCAGCACTCAACAAAAAACCCGCCGAAGCGGGGGTTTCCACACAACAAAACTATAAACAGTCAACTCTTGCTTTACCAGACTTAGCCGATATATCTCATTTCGGCTTCTAGTTGATGAATTAGCTTTTCGTTACCTTGGGCTTTAGCTACTTCTAAGCGATGTTCCAAGCTTTTTCTCAGGTTTTGTCTGTGAGCTTCTTTAGCTTGTCTCATAGCCTGTAATCTATTTTGATTCATAGTTATTTCCCTCTTTATGCTTTTTTCTGTTTAGTATTGCTAATATAGCACAGGTTTTGTAGCTGTTGCTACAGAAATTTACATCTTTATATATGTGAATATTGTAGGTTTATGGCAAAAAAGGCAATGAACACCCGATCGCACCTGACATTACTCAGCGATTTTGGCGATCGCGATGTTTATGTCGGGGTGATGAAAGGTATAATTGCTCAAATCAACCCAGAAATTAGGGTTATCGACTTAACACACCAAATTCCGCCACAAAATCTTGTTGCTGCTAGATTTTGCTTGATGAATGCTTATCCCTACTTTCCCGATGGAACAGTACATATAGCAGTAGTAGATCCGGGGGTGGGTGGAAACCGGAGAGCGATCGCAGTAGAATTGGCTGGAGGGTTTTTAGTCGGCCCCGATAATGGCATATTTAGCGGTATACTCAGTCAAACTCCCGCAGTCGCAGCCGTGGAACTAACAAACCCAGACTACTGGTTAACTCCCCAACCTAGTCGCACTTTTCATGGTAGAGATATTTTCGCACCTGTGGGAGCTAATCTGGCTAGTGGCGTTCCGTTGAAATATTTGGGAAACGAAATCAATCCCACAACTTTGTTACAGCTAGGGATGGGCAAATGTCAAACAACTAGCCGTGGTGTGTTGGGACATATTCAATATATAGATCACTTTGGCAATTTAATCAGCAATATTCCTCAAAGTTGCGTGGAAGGTAAAACCTGGTGCGTGCAGATTGCGGGGTTGACAATCCCAGGATGTGAAACTTACAGTAATTGCCAAGTTGGTGAAGCTGTCGCCTTAGTTGGTAGTCATGGCTGGGTAGAAATCGCCATCAATGGCGGAAATGCACATTCACAGTTGCAAATGAGCTACCAAGATACTTTAGAAGTTTTATTTTGGTAGATTTTCTGGAATAGTTTGTGGCTCTCCCAAACTAGATATTTTTACCACGCATAACAGAGGTGTCTTATTTAGGACTTACGCAGTAAGACGAAATATTAAGGGTGTAGGGGTATACCCGGATTTCTCGCAAGAGAGAAATCCAGGGGTGTGGGCAATACTTTTCGGATAAGGAATTTACTTGTGAAGGTATCTTGGGTGCAGGGGTGCAGGGGCGCAAGGGAGAATTAACAGTAACCTCTCCCCTGCCCCTCTGCTCCTCCGCACAACTGCTGCCTCAACGAAGAGATATCTTAACCGAAAGGTATTGGGGGTGTGGGAGGATGGTGAAGAAATCTTTCCCCCCACACTCCCCACACTCCCCTCTCTCTCCACACCCGCTACCCATACGTGAGAAATTCGGGTTACACCCCATACCCTTTCACCCCTATACCCAACCTCCACAGACAATCTTGGTGCGTAAGTCCTATTATTCATTAAATATTGTGTGCTAGACTACATTTTCTCATTACCAAAAAGCCAAAAATTCCCACTTTAGTATATTCATATAATTAAAAAAACGATATTTTGGGCAATCTAAATCCGGAAAATGCTGAATTATTTTGTATTTATAATTGTTCTTTGCAAAGGCAGTCAAACCCACTGATGAATCGGTTGACTAAACATTGGATTATTTACTTAATAGCTTTAGAATTTATACTTTGTTTAACAGTATTTACCCTACCTTCTTTTTCATTTTATGCTCAACCAAAAAACCAAACAATGGTTACAGAAATTCGTGGTGTTTGGTTAACTAACGTTGCTAGTGGGGTTTTGTTTGTTCCTTGGGGAATTGACCGCGCTATTAATCAATTAGCGGCGCTGAATTTTAATACGATTTATCCTGTAGTTTGGAATCGGGGTAATACTTTTTACAAAAGTAATGTTGCTAAAAATACGATTGGGGAAGAAGCAGAACCAACACTGAATTTTATGCACGGTGGACAAGATGTTTTAGCCAAGATTATTAAACTTGCTAAACCCAAAGGTTTGACTGTGATTCCCTGGTTTGAATATGGTTTTATGACACCACCAAATTCTGAGTTAGCCAAACGTTATCCTGATTGGTTAACCATTGGACAAGCAGGTGTAAATTCTGTTAAAGAAGTTTTGCCAGAAGACGCTAACAATGGGGCTGCAACTAAACAAGCTTGGTTAAATCCTCTAAATCCAGAAGTTCAAGATTTTATTTTAGAACTTATTTTAGAAGTTGTAAGTAATTACAATGTAAATGGCATTCAACTGGATGATCATTTTGGAATGCCAGTACAATTTGGTTACGATCGCTTCACTGTCGAACTCTACAAACAAGAACATCAAGGTCAAAATCCGCCGACTGATCCCTTTAACCCAGAATGGATGCGTTGGCGTGCTAACAAAATTACGGCATTCATGGGGAGAATTTATCGCAGCATCAAGGAAATTGAACCGAATGCAAAATTATCTCTGTCTCCCAATGCACAAGCTTTTGCATATAAATATTATTTGCAAGATTGGGAAACTTGGGTAAAAAACGGCTGGGTGGATGAGTTGGTGTTGCAAGTATATCGCCATAATCAAAATAGCTTTAAGACCGAATTAGAACAACCAGCCATAAAATCAGCCCTCTCCAAAATTCCGGTTGTGATTGGTATCTCTACGGGAACTTTACGCAACCCGGTGAGAATTTCCCAAATTAAAGAACAAATTGATATGGTACGCGATCGCTCTTTTTCTGGTATCTCTTTTTTCTATTGGGAAAGTTTATGGGGTTACATCGCACCCGAAACACCCCACAAACGCCGCAAGGTGTTCCAAGAACTGTTTAATACTAAAGCCATCAGGCCATTTCCGATTGATGAAACAGGTAGTAGGTTGAGGTTGTGATTTGGGGGATGAGAGGATGAGGAGACAAGGGGGACAAGGGAGACAAGGGGGATGAGGGGTGTTTCGACTTAATAATATTTTTGTGACATTGGATTGACTAACAGAAATTATTCAAGATATTAATGGGACGGGACTAATAATTAAGTAATACCAATTTAACGTGAAGTTGCACATATTTCGATCCCCCTAAATCCCCCTTAAAAAGGGGGACTTGAGAAAAATTCCCGCCTTTTTAAGGGGGGTTAGGGGGGATCAAAATGCCACTAAGCAACTTGAGTAAGACTTGTGTACACGGTAGCCTTTTGAAGGGGGGCTAAGAAACTCTTAGAGTAATCCTATCTCCACTGTTGAATTGAATTTTGTCCCACCACTTACAAATTTACCAAAATATTTTTGATGCAATTCCCCGCATTGAGAATGCCTACACTTGCTGTTTTATTGGCTATCTTTTCTATTGATAGTGGGTTGATGAATGATCATCCCAGACAAGGGCGAGTGTTGGCAGCAGAATTAACTGCTAATCACCAAGTTGTGGCTCAAATCCCAGAGGCGCAACAATTGTTTGAGCAAGGTAATCAACAACTGGCGCAAAGTCAATTTACTTCGGCGTTACAATCTTTTCAACAAGCATTAAATATTTATCAAGCAATTGGCGATCGCACTCACACCGCCGCAGTCCTCAATAAACTCGGAGAAGTTTATCGCCATCAAGGACAAATTCAAACCGCCCTTCAACATCATCAACAAGCCTGGGAAATTACACGGGAATTGAATAACCGTGGAGAGGAAGCCGCATCACTTCATCAAATCGCCGCCGTTTACGCAACCCAAGGACAGTACAAAAATGCTGTGCAATTCTACCAGCAAGCTTTATCTATATGGCGTGAGGTAAAAGATAAATCTGGGGAAGCGATGACTTTGATTGGCTTGGGAAATACTTACGTCAGCTATATTAAATTGCAACTTTACTACCAGCAAATCAAAAAGCCGGAGGAAATTAAGTCTTACCTGGAGGTAAGAAAATATTACCAGCAAGCCTTAATGATTATGGGGGCTTTGGGCGATCGCGCGGGTGTTGGTTGGAGTCTCAACGGAATTGGGATGACTTACGCCGCGTTAAATCAAACAGAACAAGCTGTGAAATATTACGAGCAAGCCTTAGCCCAGATGCGCCAAGCAGGCGATCGCATCGGCGAAGCTACAGTAATGTTGAATTTGAGCAAAGATTACAACTGGGGAATCGACAATCAACGGGAATCGCGCCCGATTTCTCTGGATTTTTCCGAACCAGCTTTAGCTATTGTCCGCGAAATTGGCGATCGCCCCTTAACAGCAAAAATCCTGAATGCGATCGCCTCCACCTACAAAAACACCTTCACTCACAAAAACAAAGGAGGACAGCCGCAAATAGCCCTGGAGTATTATCAACAGGCTTTACCAATAGCGCGAGAAATTGGCGATCGCTCCCTGGAAGAGAAAATCCTGAATAATCTGGGCTATATTTACCATAGCCAGGGCTACCCACAAACGGCGCAGGAATATCAAGAACAAGCTTTAGCCATCAGACAGGAAATGGGTGTTCATGTGGGGTGGGCGACAAATATTGTCAAACAGGCAATTTTGGTGACTTACAACATACCCCAAAAAAGACCAACTTTAATTACACTCCTGACAGGGGAAGCACTCATCCACTACCGTAACGGTGTAGAACACGCCAAGTTTGCAAGATACCCAGCTGCTTTAGCATCCTATCAGCAAGCTTTGGCGATCGTCCGTCAGCAAAAAAATCGTCCTTGGGAATGGGTAATTCTCAATCAAATGGGGACAATTTACGAAACTCTCGGACAGTTACAAGTAGCCTTAGATACCTATCAGCAAAGCTTGGCAATTCGTCGGGAAGTTGCTGAACAGTCAACAAAAACACCAATCCCCCAGACAATTCGGGTAGCCTTTGGTACTGATGTCAACATTCATCGCCCAGAGGGAATCAAACTAGAAGATGGACTCAGCAACGGTTTGATTCAGGTAGGGAAAGGAAAACCAATCAAAACTGCCATCACGACTGTTGAATCCGCAGAAATAGCCGAGATAGAGAAACGCGGACAACGGCTAGAAGTAATCGCTGGGGTAGCTGGATGGCATAACTTTGCTGAAAATGAGGAAGAAAATACCTTAGCGAATATTGCAGATATCCACAAAACTCTAGGACAGTACCAAACTGCCTTGCAATTCTACAAAGAAGCCTTGGCAATCATCAATGCGGAAATGTCCAGCCCAGAAAATATCGAAATTCGTTGGCGCAGAGAGGAATTGTCCCCAGGAGATTATCGCCAGCAGGAACAGCGAATTAAAAGAAGTATGGGTGAAGTTTACGCCGCATTAGGACAGTATCAAACTGCCTTGGATGATTATCAGCAATCTCTGGCAATTGTGAACATGGAGAACAGCAGCCACAGGTTAGTTAATCAAAAACCGATATTGTTAACCCAAATTGGGGAAATTTACACCAATTTAGGCCAGTATGAAGCAGCGTTAACAGCTTATCAGCAAGCATTAGCGATCGCCCGTGATCCTCAAACTCAAGATAACTATTTTGTACCAGAACAACAAATCCTCCAATTTGGACAACAGGAATTATTTCGCTGGACAAGAATACCCTTTGAAAAGCCAGATCAAGCCGCAATTCTCAACAGTATCGCCGCAATTTACGCCAAATTAGGGCAGACGCAAACAGCGCAGGAGTATCGTGAGCAAGCAAGTACATTACAGCGCGAAATTAGCAACCGTATTCAAGAAAATATTACTGGTCAAAAAGCCGTCTTAATTACGGAAGTTGGTAGAGATGCAGCGAAAAAAACCCTTGTGCAAGTACACCCACTGGAAGGAGAAGCAGTAGTTTTGTTTGCCAAGGGAAACAGTTACGCCACCCAAGGACAATACCTCAAAACTCAGTTGCAAGCTGCATTACAAGCTTACCAGCAAGCCTTAACAATTGTTCGCCAGCAAAAAAATCGCCCTTGGGAGGGGATAATTCTCACCCAGATGAGTGCAGTTTACAAACAATTAGGAGAAAATCAAGCCGCGACTCAAGTTGATCAACAAGCCTTGGCAATTAGACAGGAAATCGCAAAACAAAGTGAGAAAACAGCAACTATTCTGGGTAAAACGCCGTTGAGTGGGGCTTTTGAGGGCGAAAATCTCGAAATTCGCTTTTCATCTGGCAAAATTACAACTTTTAACCCCGCAGGTGGCGTGATTTTCTTCGCTCAAACACCAGAAAAATTGAAAGCTGATCAACTGTATGAAGCAGGTTGGCGGCAGTATATATACAGGGAATATGCTAGAGCCATTAAAACCTTTGAGGCAGCTTTATTAATTTATCAACAAATAGAAGATAAAACAGGTACGGGCAGAACTTTGTTCCACCTGGGAGACGTTTACCATCGCCAAAGAAATTACCAGCAGGCATTGAAATATTATCAGCAAGCTTTGGCAATTCAACAAGAAATTGGCGATCGCGGTTGGGAAAAATCCAGCCTCAACTCCATAGCAGACATTTACACCATCCAAGGTAATGAATTTTCGAGAGCAGGTAAATATCGAGAAGCTTTAGAAAAATACCAGCAAGTTTTGGAGATTGCGAAAAAATTAGGCAGCGAGCCAAGACAATGGCCGACTTTCCATCGCATAGCGAGAGTTTACAGCAGCTTGGGAGAGTATAAATTAGCTCTCGATTACTATCAAAAAGCCTTACCCATCCGGCAAGAAATTTTAGGCGACTGGGTACGAATTGAACTTGATATGGGACAGATTTATAAAGTGTTAGGACAATACGAACTCGCTTTGAAATCTTATCAGGAAGCCTTAAAAATCGCCAGACGACCCGTACTGCTCGAATCAGACGGAAACAGAATAGGAGACATTGCAGGTGAAGTGAGGGCGCTGAATGCGATCGGCAATATTTACTACAGACAAGAAAAGTATGAATTAGCGTTAGATTTCCATCAGCAAGCCTTAACAGTGCTGCAAAAAATTCAGAACAAAGAACAACAAGAATTTCTCAAAGCAACAACATATTACAATATTGGGATTGTTTACTTCAAGCAAGAAAAATATCAATTAGCCTTGGCGTATTTGCAACCACCTTTAACTATTTATCAAAAATTCAAATCCAGAAATGCAGAAGGGATAAATCTCCACGCCATAGGAAACGTTTATTTAGAGCAAGGGCAATATGAATTAGCCGGAAAATTCTTACACCAAAGTTTAGTAATTGCTCAAGAAATTGGCAACAAAGAAGGTGAAGGATACATTCTCAATACTATCGGGAAGTTACTTGAAAAACAGAACCAACCAGAATTAGCAATTATCTTCTTCAAACAATCAGTAAATGCTAGAGAAACAATTCGCAATAATATTAGGGAATTAAGCAAAGAACAACAGCAATCTTATACCGAAATCATTGCCAAAGATTATCGCCATTTAGCCGATCTTCTCCTGCAACGCAACCGAATTTTAGAAGCGCAACAAGTACTAGACTTACTCAAAGTCCAAGAAATTGAAGACTATCTCCGTGACGTGCGAAGAAGTGAAAAAACCGCGACTGGTGTTGTGGAACGTTCCCAAGAACGGCAAATTCGAGAGGTGATGCAAGCAGAATTTGAGCAAGCGATCGCCCTTGGTCGAGAACTCGCCCAACTGGAAAACATTAGTGTGAGCAGCCGCACCCCGTCCCAGAAACAGCGTATTTTAGAATTACGTAAAATTCAGCAGACACTAGCCAAAGACTTTAACACCTTCCTCGATAGCCCGAAAGTGCGCGAATGGGTCGCCCAACTCCAGCAAACCACCCAAGGGCAGAGTTTTAACCTGGAATCCTCCGCTAGTGCCTTACAAGATAACTTAAAAAAACTCCAGCAAGGCGCAGTCATACTTTATCCCCTAGTATTGAGCGATCGCTTAGAACTAGTTTTAGTCACTCCCTACGCACCACCAATCCGCCGCACCGTAGCTGTTACCCAAGAAGAACTCAACCGAGCAATTTTGGAATTTCGCACCACCTTACCAAAACGTACCCCAAAAATCACAGTTCCCGCCCAAAAACTCTACGATTTGCTGATTAAACCCCTAGAAAATGACTTAGCACAAGCACAAGCCCAAACCATCATCTACGCTCCAGACGGACAACTGCGTTATGTTCCCCTAGCCGCCCTTTATGACGGTCAAAAATGGTTAATCGAACGCTTCCAAATCAATAATATTACTGCCGTCAGCTTAACCGACCTCAACACCAAACCCCAAAATCGATTAAATGTCTTAGCGGCAGCCTTTACCCAAGGCAACTATAGTTTTCAGGTAGGATCTCAGCAGTTTGACTTTTCCGGTTTACCTTTTGCTGGTTTAGAAGTAGAAACACTCGCTCAAACCATTCCCAGCACCAAAAAATTATTAGACAAGCAATTCAATTCAGATATTGTGTTGGAAATGAATGATTACGCCGTCATCCATTTAGCAACTCACGCCGCATTTACCACCGGACAGCCGGAAGAATCATTTATTTTGTTAGGAAATGGCGATCGCGTCACCCTCCGAGATATCAAAAACTGGCGATTGCCCAATGTTGATTTAATCGTACTTTCAGCCTGCCAAACCGGATTAGGCGATCAATTTGGCAATGGTAGAGAAATTCTGGGTTTTGGCTACCAGATACAACAAACAGGCGCACGAGCCGCGATCGCTTCTTTATGGTCGGTAGATGATGGCGGTACACAAGTATTAATGAATGCTTTTTACAACATCCTGTCCCAAGGAAAAACCACCAAAGCCCAAGCCCTACGTCAAGCACAAATCGCCCTAATTACTGGCAAATACGGTAACTTAACACCACAGTTAAGCGAGCATCTCAGTCATCCTTTTTACTGGTCAGCCTTTATTTTGATTGGTAATGGCTTGTAATCAAAACAGTTGACACTCATACCAATTCGCAACTCAAAAACTCAGGTATTATCCAATAAAGTTAAGCAGAAAAGTAGGTTGGGTGGAGCGATAGCGTAACCCAACAAAGTATGCTCGGATGTTGGGTTTCGTTCCTCAACCCAACCTACACCCAGAATTGGTTTTTAGTCTTAACTGAACCTTATTGATTTATATTCTACTCAAGTGAAAATCACTACACTCAACGAAAAACCAAAGAATAATTTGGGAGGGGGTTTGGGGGACGCAACCGTCCCCCAATCGGGGGCTTGGGGGAGAATCCCCCAAATCTTAACTCATGGTCTGATAGTTAAGCAATTGAAGTAGTATGACAACTAGCTGGCGCGGTTTTTAGCTACCTTGTAGTGAGTGCGATCGCCTGATATATATGATGATTACTGATCACAGTTAAACTTAAAAATTATCCAGTGGCAAAAGCAGCAGATACCGGCAGTAAAAGATTAATTAGCCTCGCGCCTAATGCTTGGGCGCAATGGGTAACACAACTTCCAGATGTCGTGGCTCAGGAAATTCTGAGTGCTGAATTTCAATGGATTAGTCGGGAAACAGATGTGCTAATCAAAGCATACAGCGAATCCTGTGGAGATTTTTTAATTCTCAACGAGTTGCAGTTGCGTTACCCAAAAAATATGCCTCTCCGTATGAGGGCTTATGCAGCCTTAGCAGAAGAAAAATATCAACTACCGATTTATCCAGTACTCATCAATATCTTGCCTCCTCCATCCACAATCACGGTTGTCAGTAGTTACCAATCCGAGTTTTTGGGACTAAGAGTAATTCAAGACTATCACGTGATTAACTTGTGGGAAGTAGACGCAGAGATTGTGTTTAGCCAACCATTACCCTCACTATTGCCATTTGTGCCGATTTTACGAGGTGGTGCAGAAACATCAGTTGTACAACGTGCGTTACAGCAACTCCGAACCTCAGAACAATTTAATCAGTTAGAACCATTGTTAGCATTTTTTGCTAGTTTTGTACTAGACATACCTTTAGTCCAACAAATTATGAGGTGGGATATGACAGTATTACGTGAATCACCTTGGTATCAAGAAATTCTCACGCAAGGACTACAACAAGGACTACAGCAAGGTGCGAGAAGACAGTTAATACAGGTATTGCAACTGCGTTTCGGTACAATTCCCCAAGAAGTGCAAGACCGGCTGGAAGATCAGAGCATTGAACAACTAGAAAATTTAATGGCTGCGGCGATCGCTGTCAACTCTGTAGATGAATTTCTTCAGAACCTTCCTTAACAAACGCTCTGCGGACTTCGGCGGTTAAACATCGGCAATTAACCGAGCTTTCCTGAGCAAAAACTTCAAAACTGTTTCTTTTTGGGAAATAATATCGGCTCTACCTTGCATTCCCGCTTGAATATGACATAGATGCTGGTTTCTACCAAAACTAAAACTGTTGGGGATGATTGTCACCTCGTAAACAGCAGAAACAGGATTCTTGGCAACGGTGGACACAACTTGATTTCCTGAAGGTTTGATTGTATCTTCAGAAATTTGACTAACAACACCTTTAAGAGTACCGTAATCGGGATAAGGACAGGCAGACACCCGCATCTGGACTTCTTGATTTTTGGCTAATTTACTGACATCATCAGGAGCGACGGCAGCTTTGATGACCAAAGGAGCATTGCTAGGGACAATTTGAGCAATTTCTTCACCCTGACGCACCGATTGACCAGGATTTCGCAAATTGAGTTGCGCGAGAATCCCGGTTTCGCTGGCGGTAATTTTAGTTTGGCTGAGATCCATAACCACTTGTTGTAGTTCCCTGGTGTCGCGCTGGATCTGATTTTTCATTTGTAGTTGCTGTTGTAACAAAGCTTGCAATTCACGGTTGAGAGTGGCGAGAGTAGCTTGTCCACCGGCAATTTCTTGAGCAATCGTCTCTTGTGCGATCGCTACTTCCGCATCAATCGGATTGAGTGCAGCTTGAGCGCGGCGCAGTTTGGCTTGTTCGGCGACTACAGTTTGTTGTTGTTGGGCAATAATTTGCTTTTGTGCTTCTACCGCCGCTTGTCGCATCTCAATCGCTTGTTTTTGTTGAGCCACATCTAACTGCACTTCCTCTAATTGATTCAAAGACAAAACACCCGCTTGAACTATCTTTTGATAGCGATCGCGTTTAGCTTCCGCCGCACTCATGGCTATTTTTGTTGACTTCAACTGAGCATCAGCCGCACGTAATTCTATCTGGGCTTTGTACCATTCATTTTGCGCTCTGTTTAAATTTGCCTGGGCTGCGGCTACTTCTGCTTGGACGCTAATTTGCTGTTCTCGATAGTTGCGTTGGGCGCGATTGAATCCAGCTTGCGCCGAACTCACTAAACGATTTTTGCGGTCAGTTTCCGCTTGAATTTGGCGATGAAGAGCTTGAATTTGAGCATCAATTTGTTGTAATTGTAATTGCGTCTGTTGGATGTTGCCTTGCAGTTGGCTTTTTTGAGTTTGTAGGCGGGAATCATCAATTGTCGCCAGCACATCTCCTTGATTCACTGCCTGATTTTCTTTAACCAAAACATTGGTTATCTGCCCAGTCATCGCCGCTTGGACGAGCCGTAATTCTCCCGTAGGTCGGACGATCGCCTGTCCTAGTACAGTCACTCTGTATTCGATTATCGAAGATAAAGCGATCGCACCCCCCACAGCACCCACAAGTATCAAACTGCCAATTTTCACCCAATTACTCAACGGTGGCAGAAATTCATGGTCTTCCACTGGGGGCAAAGAGTCTGCATTAAACTGACTAAGCATAACAGTATTCCTGATGAAGAGTGCTGAGTACTGAGTACGGTAGAAATTAGCGAATGCTACTGGGGAAACTTGCATTCGGATAACAGTGGCAAGAATTTTTACTAACTGATAAATTCCCAGCATCAAGAAAATCTAAATGCTCTCCGGCTTGATGACACAAAGCCTCTGGAGAACCTTGAATTTTTAATTTTCCTTGTTCCAACATCACAATCCAATCAGCTTGCTGAATAACCTTGGGACGGTGACTAATTAAAATAGTGGTTTGACCTTGACGATGAGCGAGTAACTGATTTAAGACTTGAGCTTCACTCACTGGGTCAAGTGCGCCCGTCGATTCATCTAAAATTAACACTGGCGGGTTATTCACAATCGCTCTAGCAATGGCTAACCTCTGCCGTTGTCCCCCTGAAAGATTCGCCCCGAATTCTCCTAATACGGTTTGATATTTGTCGGGGAGATTGCTAATAAATTCATCAGCCCCAGCAATTTGACAAGCTTTGACAATCTGTTCAAAGCTAATATGAGGTGAACCTAAACGGAAGTTTTCAATAATTGACCGACTCCAAAAGTGTGCATCTTGCGGTACTAGCACCACTTGTTGACGGAAACAGTCTAAAGAAAGATCATCTAAATTATAAATACCAAAGCGAATATTACCCGACTGGAGTTGATATAAACCTGCAATCAATTTTGCCAAAGTGCTTTTACCACAGCCAGATTTACCAATTAAAGCAATAACCTGACCCCCAGGAATTGTCAGCGAGAAATCTTGCAGTAGTTCCACTCTCCCAGGATGATGAAAGTTGAGGTTGGTACAGGTGATATCTGCATTGCCTAGAATATTTACCCAAGGCTTTTGATTGTGGTCTAAAATTTCTGGGGTTGCGTCAATAACTTCTGTGAGCCGTTGGGTAGCAGTTTTAGCACGGGTAAATTCATCCACAAAATCGATAGTAGTTTGAATAAAGTTGGTAAAATTCCCATTCATACTATTAAAAGCTAAAAGCATCCCAATTGATAGTTCTTGCTGAATGACTAAACTGCTACCGAACCAAATTAAAGTAATACTGCCAATGCTAGATACTAAATTAGAAAATATACCGTTAACAATACCAATTTGCATAGTGCGGAAAGTCAAGTTAGCGAGGCGACTAAATCGACTTTGAAATTCTTCCCAAAATTGCGGAGCCGCAGTAGTAGTTTTTAGGGTAATAGCACCTTTAAAAGTTTCTACCAAAACACCTTGATTTTCGGCAGATAACACCAAAACACTGCGGATTTTTTGCTGTAATGTCGGTAAGAAAATCACGGTAGATAAGGTCATGACTAGCGCGATCGCACCAGCTAATACTGTAAGCTTAATACTGTAAAACAGCATGAAACCTAAAGATACTAAAGCGATAAAAAATTGGCTAGGTAGACTGACAACAACTTGCGAAATTAATTGGTTAATTTGTTGAATATCTTCTAGGCGACTGACAATTTCACCACTGCGCCGAGATTCATAGTAACTTAAAGGTAAGCGTAAAATCTGCCTGCCAAATTCTAAAATTAATCCTAGTTGTAACCGTTGCGAAAAATGGGCGACCAGATTTGATTGTGCCAACCGCAAACTACTACTAACTAAGTGCATCACAATCACAGCAATAGCAACACTCGTTAGCAGTTGGGTATCCCCCCGCACCAGCACATCATCAGTGAGAATTTGCAACAAAAAGGGCGAAGCGAGGGAAAGTAAACCTAAAACAGAGTTGAGTAATAAGGTTTGGCTTAGAATGCCGCGATAAGGGGCAACACGCCGCAGAAAGCGACCAAAACCGCCAATTTTCTCTGGTTCATCTTCCTGGGTAAAAAAGCGCACTGGATCTGGCTCCAGCAGCAGCATAACTTTGTTTGTCCATGCTTCTAAAAACCACTTTTTTTCTAGATAACGGATACCTGCACCTGGGTCAGCAACGACGTATTTATTACCTTGTTGTCCGTAGAAAACCACCCAATGATAGCCTTTCCAGTGGATAATCGCGGGTAAAGGCAGGGTGATTTCGTTGAAAGTCTCCAGAGGTACTTTTACGGCTCGTGCATTGAAACCCAGAATTTCTGCGCCTTGTTTCAATCCTAATAAAGTACTTCCTTGCTGTCCTGTCCCGACCGCTTCCCGACAGCGAGTCATGCTAAAGGTTTTACCATAATGTTTAGCCACTGTTGCAAGACTAGCAGCACCGCAGTCTTCTTCGCTATGTTGTTGAATTAGGTGGTATTTCATGTTCCCTGTTCCCTATCACCACGAATGAATTTAATTTTGTCCAACTACTTATTAACTTTGGGCGGTTCTAGTCCCAAAACTGAGGGAACAATTTCTGGTGCAGCGAGGCGGAGTAATTCATAACCAATACCAGCTAGTCCCGTCATTAGTCCTGGTGTCTCAACTCCCAAGGGAACACCACACAGCCAGCCGTGTTGATTGATACCTTCAAGAATGGCAGCAGCCAAGCGATCGCCTTGAGTTTTCCACTGTGGATCATCTAGGGTGAGACTGGCTTGCAACAGTAATTCTAAATTGCCTAAATCTCCGTGACAGAGAGAATGGTTGCTACCAAAGCCCTGGGTGATGGTGGTTTTTAGGGCTGTGTTAATTTCGGCACGAATTTCTGCATCATCAATGTATGGCAAAGAAAGTAATCGAGCCAAGCCAATACCGGGTGCGCCATGACACCAGGCTGTCATCAAGGCTGGTTGGGAATCACTAACATCTTTTCCGGGAACTTCCAAGTCGCGTAGATCCAGCCAATTTCCTTCCTGGATGGCAAAAAGACTGCGCTCGTAGGCGATCGCCTCCAGTGCGGCTGTGCGAAAACGTATTTCACCAGTTAAGGCGGCTAATTCTAGCAACGCCAAAGCAATTCCGGCTGCACCGTGAGAGAATCCAGCTAGAGGTTTGGTACCGGCGTGACGAATTACCCAACCGATGCCTTTTTCCATAGATTGGGCTTTGGTGAGAAGCCTTTCGCCACATTGACGCGCCACCTCGATTATGCGATCGCTGGGTTTATATCTATGCAGGTTAATTAAGCTGATGATACATCCGGCTGCACCGCCGATAATATCTAATTGTTCGTCTTGCTTGATGGCATCGGGGAGAATTTCTAAGAGGGCTACCGCTTCAGTCAATAGCTCTGGCTCCTCCCACAATACTCCTAAATGAGTCAAAGTATAAATCACACCTCCCCAACCGCTAAATCCACCAATTAACTTGAGAAATGATTTACCTAGCTGAGTCTGTTGTTGTAATGTCTTCAGTGCAGATTTTGCCAGCTTTATGTAGCGTTCCTGTTTAGTGACAGCACCAAGGTAGGCGAGGAAAAGCGCCACCCCAGCAACACCACCATAAAGATCCAACCCCAAGGGAATTAGAGATAATTGACTGGTGATGGTAGGTGTTAAACCAATCCAAGTTACATGATTTTTGTCGCGCAGTGCTAGTTCTTCTAAGCGATCGCCAATTACTTGCGCCGCCGTTAATAGCTGTTCCCGGTTAATCGCAGTCTGAGATTTGATCGCAGAGTAACTGGGGTGAGACGCTTGCTGCTCGACGTTGAGCGCCAGGGTGCTTAAGGAAGCGCGAATATACCATATTTGTTGTTTGAGATCAGTTTCGCTGAGTTGTTGCAGACAGCGTTGAACTGCGATCGCGCTTGGTTCTTGGAGAAAGTTGGCGATGCGGACATGAGAACTACTCCACATATCTCGTGAATTGGGATGAGTAACAAACAGTGGAATATCACCATTTTGTAAATCTGCTTGTTCAAAGGCGATCGCTCTAGCTATATCTGGGTAACTTTTGACCTCAGCCCACAGTCTGTCAAAGTAGCAATCCCGATCCAAAGCATTACGTAGGATATCAGGATGAAAACTCTCCATAAACAACAGTCCATAAGTTCGCGTTGGACGCAGGATAACTCGCACTTCATCGTTAGCGAACCAAGTAAGTGGACTATTTTCTGTTAGTAACTCATCGCGGTGTTGTAACAACAATCCATAAATTTTGGTGAATCCAGAAATGAGAAATTCTATATAATCTAAAGCATTAATTTCTTGACCATTGAGCGTTGGTCGATGTTGCTGTCCTAGCATTTCCATTTGCTGGCGCTGGAGTTGCATTTCATCTGTACCTACACCTTGCCAGTAAGGAAGACGATCTGGTGTTAGCTGTTTGCCTACCGTGCCTAAACCACTCAGATCAATGCCTCCAGACTCAGCGTTTGCCCAGGCGCGATAGGGTAGTAGTCCCACGCGCAAAACTGAGTCATACATAATATTATTGGCAAACTGATGTACTTGGTGGCGATCGCCTTCTTCCAGACGCGGATGAAAAAGTGCCTCCAAGTCAATCAAAACTGGATGTTCCCCCACTGCGATCAAATTCTCAAAGTGAAAATCTCTGGCTTCTAGAACGTAAAGTAATGCCAGATATCCCCCCATACGTTGGTAGAATCGCTCAACTTCGGCTGAGGAGGAGCAGTTTTGCATTTCCACAAACTCAACCCAGCCGTATGTACCTTGATTGAGAACTTTCAGCGTGCGGAATGCTGGCAGATCGCTGCGTTGATTTAGCCAAGTTAAAAACTCTTGAAAATGAATATCTATAGATAATGATTTCGGCTTATAAACCAGTTGCCAGCCAGAACTAAATTTGGCAATGGACACACTGCGTCCGCCTCTGTGGCGATCGCCTACAGTCATGTCTAATGCTATCAATAATCCTGGCTCTTGATCAGGGCTAAAAGTAGTTTTAATTGCTTGCCAATCAGAGCATAAATGATGCAGAAATTCTAAACTAAATGTTACCCATTGTTCGATGCAAGTTACAAGTTGACGAGCTAAAACCGGATACTCTTGCAACAAGTTGAACGCTGTTTCAGGTTGGTGTAATTGTGTTAAGAAGCTTTGGAATCTTTCTTTGGGTGTTTCCCCTTGGAGATTGCCTTGCAGACGGGCAACGTTGAGTTCTAATACCATTGTCCGGCTTAACATTGCCAGTAACTTTTCTGGTAAATTGGCAAACAGCAATTCTACAATCGTGCTGGAAACAAAAGGTAAATCAGATTGCGTGGCAATTAACGCAGCGATACCTGCTTGCAAACGATCGCATCCTTGGCTAATTAATGGTGCGATCGCATCCAAAAAACCACTCGTTTCTGCATTTTGCAATTTCTGGGGAAGTGGCGGTAAATTAGCAGCAACCGGGTGAACAAAGGCTGAGATGATATCTGTTAACCATTGTGGGGGGTGGGGATAACGTTCTCGTACTGCCTCAATCGGTTCACCAAGTAAATTGAAAAATTCCTCTGCACTGATGCCATTAATTGCTAAACGTTGAGCGAAGTCAGCTTGATCAGCAAAAACAGGCTGTGTTTGCCATTTTTGTACACGACGCGCGGCAAGTTCAGCATCAACTTTTTTAGAGCTTAAAGGTTCTTCAATGCGCTCAGATAAAGTGATAGCCTGATACCAAGTAGAAGATATTGTGCTGGATTGGTTAATTTTATCAGCTAAGTTTATTTCGTACTCTTTATCTGTTAATATGCGTGTATTATTATCTGATTTTGCCATAAGTTTCCTGAAATTAAAGACTAACTAAGATATTTTTACCGGGAGAAATTGAAGCATTAATTAAGATGTGATTGGGTAGGTCATAGCCTACCCAATCTTGTTAGTTTTTGGCGCGGAAATTAAGTGCGATCGCCTGATTTTTATCTCAAGCAATCACATTCAGCCTCATACTATCAGGTTGTCAAACCGCCATTGTCACAGCCTTTACAACCGTACTGGGGTGTAAGTCTTTCACAGACACGTCCACAAGTCCCTGTAAATATTGAACAACCGCCCCCGGATAAAGCATTGGATTCTGCATCGGGAAGTTCAATCAAACCTGCTGGGTTTTCAGGTAATTGAGAACGTTGTTCATCACTCAAACTGTTGCGGTAGTCTTCATCTTTCCAAGCGCGAATAATGTCAAAGTTAGACATGGTTTTTCTCCTTAATTTAAATGACGTAAAATGTTGAATGAACAAGGCACAAGTAAAAAGCCAAAAGCCAAAGAAAGAAAAAGAATAATTGTTATAAGCACCTAAATTTATTTATGGTGATTATCTTTTTAATTTTTACTTCTTACTTTTTACTTCTTAAAAAGGTGTTTACTTAACGATGTGATGAGCGACAGTGAATTTAACTCGCTTCCTTTTCATCGTTGCGTTTGAACCCTTTCATTAGAGTTAATGGGATAGGCTTTTTTGATTTATGTACTTATCCCTGAGTTATAAATGTTTTTGTAGCCAGTAAAATTGCTGAAATTACTACCCTGATTGGGTTGTAGTGATTATTTTTTTTGTTAACAATCCTTTACAAAGGGCTTTTTTTAACTGTGAATTGCTGGAAGTGCATAAATTAGCAAATCCTATCCCAATAACCAAATCAAAGGGTTCAAACCCCAAATAACAATAACTAGTCAAAGGATTTCTTATGTTTATCTCAAAAAACTTCTTAGCAGCCGCCACCATTGCCGCGTCCTTGATTGTTCCTAGTGTTGCATCAGCCAATGATCGGGATATACTAGCGACAACTGTCCCTGCTACCGCTTGTCGCCCAAATAGTGACAGTGGGGATGCGTCAGTTGTCATCTCGAACGGAGCTTATGTTTTCAATGGCTCTGCTACTGGTACAGTCACCCTTTACTGTCCACTGCCAATTAACGCCAACACACTAGTTGATTTTTCCAACGACAACGATATCTCCAGATACCGAGTCTATTATCGAGATAGTGACGGAATCGGAACGGCATCGGAAATTAAGGTAAACCTTACCTACCGAGACGCTAATGGTTTGACACCAGTCGGTGGTACATGGAGTTCTAATGGGTTCAACATCATAGATAATACAACCCGATTTGTGGATCTGATCCACGATGTAGGTTTGGACAGACTTTACTCATTCGTGGTAACTATGCAGAGAACTAACACTACACAAAACCCTGCATTTAGTGGAATTGATTTCCCTGTTATCGCACCACTGTAGACTGTGCGTCTCAAAAGCTAATTATCAAGCTGATAAATTTGAGGGGAACAGGCTAAATCATCTGGCTAAAATCTGTTGCCCTCATTTTTTTATTACTCCTTGAACGGTGACAATTTTGCTTGAATTACAAAATTGTTGTCTCTTCCATGAAAATAATATGGAAAAATAAAATCAAGTTCTCCTAAAAAAGTAACACTTACGCAAAAATCATCTGCAACTTTCATTTTTTGGTGTTGTGCTAGTTGCTATGACTTTGACAATCAAAGCAACGCACTGGCTTTTCTGTGTTTAGTCTTCTGTTACTAGTACAACGCGGCGGAAATAAAGATACCATTTCAAGTTAGTGAAAAGCTTTTGATATAAGCTTTTTGACTTTTGACTTTTGACTTTTGACTTCCGCGTAGCGGCACTAGTGCGTAAGTTCTGAAAAGCTCTGTTAAACTAGCTTCTTGCGCTCAAGGAGCAAGCTACTAAACACTAAGCGGAAAATCTCTGCAAATGAATGATCAATTCTGGACTTTGTATGACTTTACAGAAACTAGTGGTTATCCTCCTTTCAAACGGTTAATTCAAAATCGTTTGCGAGAGAGAATAGAAAAACTGGTGCGGTTGCATCCCCAATGGGGTGAGAGCGACTATGTGGATCATTTTGTTACAATTCTCAATGATGATTCCCAAGCGGAAACAGAGAAAAAGTTAGCTCACTGGCACTTATTAGCTTACTTCGATCGCGATCGCTGTTACCTCATTTGGCGCAACTGGTGTCGTTTGCCGTTTTACGCTGCTTATGCTGAAAATTTATATGCTCTGACTAACGAACACCTGTGTAACCGCGAAAAATTACAGCAATATCTCAATAAGTACAAAACTAATGACAATAGTGGTGCAAGTCTCAAAACCTATATCTTAGGGGTACTGAGAAATGTCACTCGTGAGCATATCAATTGGGAATCACCCTGGCATCTATTATGCGATGTTGATATTAATAGTCGCAGAAAATTGCAAACCGCAGCCGAACGCCTGAAAGCAGCATTGCAAAGCACTGGTAAACAGGAACCAGAAATTTCCCAATATCTTTTTGCTTGGCAATATTTTATTCCTGTTTACAAAAACAACCGCGTCTACCATCCTCAGAGACAAGGCGGGGGAAAATGGCCAGAACCAGAATTTTCAGATTTTGTCCAAACGGCTAAAGATTATAATTCTCAGAGATTTCAACCAGGCGCACCCCTGCAAGTCGCCGTTGGTGTAGCCATCACACCAATCATGATTCAAAAATGGATGAATACCTGTATTGAAGCTTTACAACAATCGGAGCAAATTAAGGAAGTACCTTACGATGCTAATAGTAATGAACAGCCAGATACAGCTAGTTTCAACTTTTGGGAAACAGGAGAAACAGAGGCAGAAAACGCAGAATCTTTAGCAGCAGTAGACTTAATTTTGCGTAGCGAACTTGAATTGATTGAGCAGAATTTAGCTAAAATTCGCAGCCAAATTCCCACATCTTACCGTCAGGCTGTGATGCCTTTGTGCTATCCCCATCGCTTGGCACTGTTAACTCAAGAACAGTTTGCTAGTAGAATGAACGTCCATCAAGGAACCGTCTCGCGCTATATTTCCAAGTATATAGAAACGCCATTATTAGAAAAGTTTCAGGAGTTAACCCGTGAACAATTTAATCCGACAGCTTATATCACAACATTTTTAAATGATAAATTTAGCAATTTTAATCTAGTAGCTAATCCCCTTGCCTCTCAATTAATTGCTGCACTTGCAGATTTAGAACCTGATTTACAACAAATTATCAAACTTAAATATGGTCAAAAACTGAATATTACTGAGCTAACTAAAATTATTACTCAAAATAAATCTATTACTCAAGAAGAATTAACACAAAAACTAACTATAGCCGAAGATGAATTACAGAGCAGTTTCTTAAATATACTCAAGCGATGGCAAAATAACTATATCAAATCATGGCTGAAAAACTATTATCAAAATTTAATTCAATCTGAGTTATTAAAGTCGTTTACCCAATTAGAATCACCATGCCAAGAAATTTTATGGCAAAAATATGCTCAAAAAATCATCAAATCTAATAGTGATGCTCAAACAATTACTACAGCTAAACAGCAGTTGCAGGGTTCTTTTATCCAGGGGATTGATCAGAAGTTTGGTATTTCTTTAGAAACGGAAATTCAACAAGTTGGAGAAATAATTGAAGACTGGCTATCGACAAACTTGCTCTACACATATCTTGTACCTAGCCCCGACGAATGGAATTCGCGGCTATAAAAACAAAGTCCGCCTACGCGGACTAACTTCAAATCAAAGGTTTTGTCTGTGTGCAAGATGTGAATCTACCAAGAAATTCAGAGAAGTTGAGGAAGGAAAATGCTGAATTTGCAAAGAATTGCCACGATTTATCCGAATCAGATATGCTTGCCGTTATCACCAAAACTGCAAGAAGAAGCTTGGCAGCAATCTCAAGCTCATACTAATGCAGGAGCTTGCTGTCAAGCTTATCTTAATTATCTGTGTTTCAAGTCTTTTGTACCTTGGTTACAGGCTTGGTTAGCAGAAGAAGATGCTAATGTGAGCATTAATAATATTATTGCCGCCAATACTTGTAACTCCCTGTGGGAATTTGTGAATGGAACTCCTATTGATTTAGGTGAAATTAGATTAGTTTTAATTCCCAGTGAAACGAGTGATTTAGAGGAATTTGTTGTTCCCTGTGAGTGGGTTGATATTCCTAGCTGGCGAAAAGATTATTATTTGGCTGTGCAGATTAATTTAGGTGAGCCTGAGCAATCTTGGCTGCGGTTGTGGGGATATGTCAGCTATCAAAAACTGAAGAGTCGGGGGATATATGATCAGGGCGATCGCTCTTACTATATTAATCAGGCTGTCTTGACGGAAGATATCACACAATTGCTCCTCCTGCCCCAACCAGATTCTCGTCCCCAAACAGCAGCGCCACCGCAGTTATCTACAGCAGTAGTGGCAGATTTATGCACACAAATCAGTAATCCTGATTTATACTCCCCTAGATTAGCGGTAACATTTGAACAATGGGCAGCATTGCTAGTCAATGAAGAGTTGCGGCAAAAACTCTACCAACAACGGTTATCACCACCGAATTTAGCTGTCGTCAACTTGCGTCAGTGGTTACAAATGGCTGACAGTATGATTGCAGAAATTTGGCAAGCGGTAGAGTCAGTTTTAACACCACCAGAATTCAGTGCTGTGCGGGGTGCGGAAGAGCAAGTTTCTGTGGAAGCGATCGCGCCAGTAATTCGCCTCCTCAAATCCAATCGCCCCGAAAAGGAACGCGCTCAAGCCGCCGGGGTGTTAGGACAAATTGGTGTCGGTCATCCAGAGGCGATCGCGGCGTTGGTAGAATTGTTACAAGTTGCCCAGGATGAGGAAACCCGTTGGGAAGCAGCTTTAAGTTTAGGCAAAATCGCCCCAGATCATCCCCAAGCCGGAATCAGTAAAGCCCGGTTGATTGATTTGGGCTTGCAATTGGCGGGTTGTCAAATGGCGCTGATTGTTACTATTCGTCCCAAAACAGAATCAAAAATCGCAGTGCGGCTACAAGTACAGCCAATCAACCAGCAACATCAACTACCACCCCATCTGACACTGAGCGTGATTGCTGGCGGTGAAACTCGTTTGCAAGCAGAAACAAGAAGCGACGAACAAGGCGCAGGGAAAGACAAAATTCTGCAATTAGGCTTTAGTCCCCCGCCTGGAACTCAATTCCAAGTGCAGGTAACTTTGGATAAAGTCAGCGTGAGTGAGACTTTTATTGCGTGAACAAATTAGACGATATTATTGTGTTAATCTTTGCGTCTCTGCGTAAGACAAAAAATTAACTGGAAAGCAGCGATGAGCAGGGTAGCAGTTCTCAAAATTGGTAGGGGAGATTTTGCTCAAGGGTTTGAAGTATCCCTAGAACTGAGGGAAGATGGCGGTTCTTCGGTGGGAGAAATTGAAGGTAGGTTGGGAGCTAATACTGAGATTGAAGGTTTGTATTTTTTGTGGCAACAATCTTTTCGGAATCTCACCACGCTCGCCCGCTATGATGGTTGGGAAATTGAGGAAAGCTTACCGACGAATCGCGCAACTAAGGAAATTGCGGCTGACTGTTGGCAAAGAATGAGACAAGTAGAAACCAACTTCAACCAATGGTTGCAAGCATCGGGGGAAGTCGGTTGGCAAAAAATTCGGGAAAGGTTGAGTAAAGAGTTAGCCAGTCAGCCGGATACTCTGCGGTTAGCGATTAAAGCCAAGGAAGTAATGTTATGGAAGTTACCTTGGCATACCTGGGATTTACTAGCAAGTTATCCAAATGTCGGTGTTAGCTATAGTCCGATAGAATATGAAGCTTGGGAAGTTGGGAAACAGCAAACGCCACGCGATCGCGTCCGGTTACTGGCAATTTTTGGTGATCATCAACACCTAGATTTAGAAGCAGATCGTCAGGCGATCGCCAATCTTCCACAAACAGAATCGGTTTTTTGTCATCAGCCCCAAGGCAGAGAATTAATTACCCAACTCCGAAATCCCCAAGGCTGGGATATTTTCTTTTTTGCTGGTCATAGTCAAACGGTAGAACAAAGAGGGCGCATCAGTCTTAGTTCTAGAGAAAGCATCGAAACTGAGCAATTTAAACATGCTTTTCGGGAAGCGATGCAAAAAGGGTTAAAGATTGCCATTTTTAACTCTTGTGAAGGTTTGGGACTAGCGCAACAGTTAGCTGATTTACACGTCCCGGTGATTATTGTTATGCAAGAGATTGTCCCCGATGTCGTTGCTCAATCGTTTCTCAAAGAATTCTTGCGGGAATATGCGGCGGGACAAACTTTATACACTGCTGTGCGCCGCGCCCAAGAACGACTAGAGGAATTTACGGATTTACCGGGGGCGACTTGGCTACCGATGATTTACCAAAATCCTGCCCAAGTGCCACCAACTTGGAAAGATTTGCGGCCGATCAGCCTTCCTAATTACCGTCGTCGGCTAGACTGGAAAGATTTGCAAGATATCTTGGTACGGAGTTTACTGGCGACTGGCTTAATTATGACATTGCGGTTTTTAGGTGGACTCCAGCCGATAGAATTGTGGGCTTTTGATTTATTTATGCGCTTACAACCAGATAGCGGAATTGATGAGCGTCTTTTGATTGTCCAAGTTACAGAACAAGATATTCAAGAGCAAGGGCGGTATCCTTTGAGCGATCGCGTAATTTGGCAAACCCTAGAGAAACTCCAGGCCTATCAACCCAGAGTGATTGGCTTAGATATTTACCGCGATTTACCAGTGGAACCGGGACACCGGGAACTAGCCGCCCACATCCCGAAAAACTCCCGGCTGGTGACGACTTGCGAAGTCAGCAACCCAGAGTCGAACACTGATAAATTTGGTGTTGCACCTCCCCCTACTAGTCCGCCAAGCAATGTGGGTTTTAGTGATTTTGTAGTGGAATCAGATGGCATAATCAGGCGTTCTTTGCTGCATATAGATCCAGGAAATTCCCGGTGTCAGTCTTCATTTGCCTTCAGTGCCGAATTAGCGCGGCGTTACCTCGATTTTGAGGGCATCAAACCACAAGCCACATCAGAGGGTAACTTGCAGCTTGGCTCTACTGTTTTTCAGCCTTTGGAAAATCATACTGGTTTTTATCACAACATTGATCCGCGTGGTCATCAAGTTTTACTCAATTACCGTTCAGCGCAAAAAGTTGCCAGGGAAGTTACCTTAGCAGCCGTTCTCAACAATGATTTACCGCCCCAGTGGGTGAAAAATCGGATTATTTTGATTGGTGTCACAGCGCCCTCAATTGGCGATCGCTTTTTTACGCCCTTTAGTAAAGAAGTTGACAAAAAAATGTCCGGTATCGTCATTCACGCCCAAATGGTGAGTCAAATGCTCAGTATCGCTCAACAAGAACGCCCTTTACTAAGGTTTTGGCCCCAGGGTTGGGATGTGATTTGGATCTGGAGTTGGTCACTCATCGGGGGCTTATGTGTTTGGAGATTTGACTCGGTTCTATATCGTCGAGTTTTAGCTGCGATCGCCAGTGTTATCCTTGTTAGTCTGTGTTTTGGCTTTTTCTTGAGTGGTCTTTGTCTCCCAGTGATACCATCAGTATTTGCTTTGGCAATTACATACGTGATCACAACTGGTTTAAAGCGGCATTTGGGAGGGAAATCATGATGCGGTTGATAGGATTAGGTTTGGTATGGGTTTTAGCTGTGAATCAGGGAGAAGTTTATTCATCCCCTATAAAACAGTCCCAGTCAACACCTTCTAGGATTTCGTCGGTGATTTTTAATCAACCACCGTTATCATCCAGAGGCGCACCGGGAAATCGCCAAGGTGGGGGAACTCGTGACGGTCGCAATTGCACCGCCCTAGATATTAAAGAGCGTCTCACCGCTATAGTTCCGGCTGTGGAATCAGAACCAAAAATGAGCCATGTTTGGGGCTTAACGGTTAGCGCCTCTCCGACACTCTGGTTTTATGTTCCTTACCAGGCCAAAGATATTCAGGGCGCTGAATTAGAATTATGGGACGAAACTAGCCGCGAACAGCGAAATTACAAGCAAATTTATCAAAGAACTTTCACTGTTAAGGAAACACCAGGTGCGATCGCTCTCAGTCTGCCATCCACAGTTAAACTCGAACCAGATAAAAACTATCATTGGTATTTATCCCTAAATATCAATTGTCAGGGTGACAATGAATCAATCAATGTCAATGGCTGGATTCAACGAGTCAAATTTCAACATACTCCTTCAGCGAATCGCCAGCAAGTGATTTTGTATGCCCAAAAAGGCATTTGGTACGATGCTTTAACCCAATTAGCCCAACTCCGCCGCCGCAATCCCCAAAGCAAAACCTTGATGCAAGATTGGCAGAAATTACTAGGTGATGTTGGTTTAAAAGAGATTGCTAACAAGCCTATTGTTTCATGTTGTAATTAGGTATAACTTACGCACAAATATTTTCTGTGGAGACTGGTTGTAAGGGTGTGGGGGTGTAACCCGGATTTCTCACCACACCTTTCAAAGCCTGTGCAGGGGAGCAGGGGAGCAGGGGAGAATGAAGGTACTCTCTCCCCTGCCCCTCCGCACCTCTGCCCCTCTGCCCCATCAAACGCCTGAAGCTTGTGAGAAATGCGGTGTAAGGGTGTAAGAGGATGTTTTAAAAGTTTTATTGTTGATAGCCAAACATTTTGAACTTTTTTGATTTTTCTCGCGCTGTATAGTAATCTCTACCATGCTTTACTGGCGAGAAGTTCATGTTCTTCACATCTACTAAAAGTCAAGTTGGTTTTATCTTGCAGTGGGCGATCGCTACTTTGGGTGGTTTTTTGATCAGTTTGTGCTGGATTGAAGTCGGGGAAAAGCCAGATGTGGGGGTGGCGCAGGCTTCTTTGGGTGGTTTGGCGATCGCATTTCCCCAAAGTTTACTCATCCGCCATCAAATTTTATCTGGGCGCTGGGTATTAGCGACTTTGTTGGCTTGGGCAATCATCACGGCTATTGGTGTGGGTGCTGTGGGTTGGATTGTCCCCAATACACCAGCTTTACCCCTAAGAATATTTTGGGGGACAAATTTAGGTGCTGTTGCTGGTTTGATTATTGGCTTCGCACAGTGGACAGCGATTCCCAAGTCTGTAGCTTTGTCATGGCAATGGATATTTGTGAGTGCGATCGCTTGGGCGATGGCTGTACCCATTGGCGCAATTGTGGGAATAGTATTACTCCGGTTAACGCGGTTGTTTTTAGGTGAAGTTGTTGGTTTAGCTATTGCTTGGATTGTTGTTGCCATCTTCACAGGGATCAATGCTTACCGACTATTGCGATAATTTATCATTTCTCATCCAGGCAAAATCATCATGCAATATTTTGTTAATATGCTGTTAATAGCACTGCATATTAAAATAACATTAAGAAATGTAATTTTTGGCAAATATTGCTTTTGAGTATACTTAGATGTATGCAACAATCTTAAATCATTCTTAATAAAAAATGACTAATAAATTTGCATCTGATTGCAAATGCACTCTGATCTTCAAGGAGATATATTTGTTGAGTTGACTGCTATTAAGTTTCCGATATTTCTGATAAGAATAGAAAAAGATCGAAAAATCAGTTGAGCAAAGACAGACAATGCTTTGCTGTAAGCGCAAAAAAGCATTTTTCATCACTTAGCATCATCAGGGGTTGCGCTTAGAGGAGTCATTAATAGCAGACAGGGACTCTCCCATGAATATAAATCCGGGTGAATCAACCGTTGAGTTGAAACAACAATTGCATTCTCAAATTCTCTTTGATCCAGAATTAGCGAAACACAGTGGTAGTGAACAGTTTTTACTGAGCATCTATAATTCTGTGCAGACATCTATATTTATCGTGGATGTTCTCGACGATGGAGATTTTCGCTACGTAGCCTTAAACCCCACCCATGAACGATGGATTGGCATTAGTTCTGAGAATCTGAAGGGAAAAAAACCAGAAGATATTCTCTCGCCTGATGATGCGGCAAATGTGCGTCAGCATTATGCTGACTGCGTGCGGTTTGGTAAAACCATTTCCTACGAACAATGCTTGCAATTTCAAGGAGTGGCGACTTGGTGGAGTACCACATTAACACCATTGCGAGATGCAAACTCTCGCATTTATCGACTGATTGGCACAAGTAGTAACATCACTCCAGTGAAGCAGGTAGCCCAAGCAAAAGAAATTCAAACAGCCCAAGAACAACTGCTAGAAGCGATCGCTCAATGGATTCGAGAATCCTTAGACTTAGATACATTGCTGCATCAACTTGTTAAAGAACTGCGGCATTGTTTGGGGTGCGATCGCATTTTAGTTTATTGTATGCAGCCTGATGAGACTAACGTAGTCATTGCAGAATCAACAGTCACCCCCAATTCTTGTTTAGGGCAGAAATTCCCCGATCCTAGCTTAATTGGCAAATATCAAGAACGCAGTGGACGCAGTTGCATTCAAATTATTGAAGATATTTACACAGCCGGGTTACATCCTGACCAAGTTAATTTGCTGGAATCCTGGCCTATCAGGGCGAATTTAGTTGTCCCAATTTGGTCACAGCAAAAACTTTGGGGATTAATCACCGCCCAACATTGCCATCAACCCCACCAATGGCAAGAAATCGAAATTGACTTACTCAAACAACTAGCCAATCAAATTGGTATAGCAGTCCATCAAGCCAAACTCCAAGAACAAGTACAGCATTTGCAAACCCAGCTAGAACTACAAAAACAGCAAGCCAATAACTTTCAAACATTAGTGTGTCGCATTACCGAACAAATCCGCGACCATCAATCTACGAACCAGGTAATGCAAACAGCCACTCAAGAACTAACTCAGTTATTTCAACTCCAGTCTTGTTACATTGAAACTTACAATGCTGGTGGAAGTGAAACAACTGTTATCTATGAATACACCACTAGCACCCCGGAATATCAAGGATTAACCCGCCAAGTTGCCGACTTGCCAGAAGTGTATCAGCTATTGTTAGCCAAAAAACATTGGCAATCTTTAGAAATTGTTCCTGGATGGCACCCACAACTAAAGGTTATAACTCAGTTAGCTTGTCCAATCTTTGATAACCAAGGCATTTTGGGTAACTTATGGTTGCATCGACCAAACCAAGAAATGTTTGAGCCACTGGAAATTAGTTTAGTACAACAGGTAGCCAATGAATGTGCGATCGCCCTTCGCCAAGCCAAAACAGCATCCACCACTCAAGCACAAATGCAAACATTAGAACAGCAAGAACGCCGCAAAAACGAATTCTTAAAAACCCTCTCCCATGAACTACGCACACCCATAACCAGCATTAGTCTCGCCGCCCAAACTCTCGAAAGTGTGCTAACCCCAGAAGGCATCCTAGATATCGAAATTGTCCCCCAACTATTGCAGATTTTGCAAAACGAGTGTGGGCGAGAAAGTAAGTTAATCAACGATTTGATGCAGCTTTCTTATCTCGAAACCGAACCAAATATACCCACATTGATCACCATTGACTTACAAACATGGCTACCACCTATTGTTGAGTCCTTTCGTGACCTTTCCCATTGCCAAAAACAAAAATTACACCTCAATATTAATCATCAACTCCCGCCCCTAGAAACAGACATCACCGATTTAGAACGCATAGTCACCGAACTGTTAAGCTATGCTTGCAAAAATACCCCATCAGGTGAAATCATCACCGTCTCGGCTGATTTTACAGTTAATGCAGTGCAACTGAAGATTTGCAATTCCGGCTTAGAAATTCCCGCCAGTGAAATACACCGGATTTTTGAACCATTCTATCGCCTCATGAAAAATGACCCCTGGACATATAGTGGTACAGGCTTAGAAATGGCTTTAGTGCAGAAAATGGTCAAGCATCTAGGCGGTACAATCACGGTAGAGAGTGCAAATCGCCAAACCACCTTCATCATTACATTGCCCAGTTTTGGAATGAGTAATGAGTAATAAGTAATACCATTTCACTTTAAAAATGATACAGACATGAAAGCAGCGCCTCGACTTCGCTCGGCGACCGGAATCAGAGTTGCAGAGGAAGTGATTTGTATCAGTAATTTCGTGAATTGGTATAACGCCGTGTGCGACTTTCTCTCAAACCTAACCCCCAACCCCTTCCCTGGTAGGGAAGGGGAGCAAGATTCAAAGCCTCTCTCCGTTTCGGGGAGCCAGCGCGTTGCGGAGGTTTCCTCCGTTGTAGCGACTGGCGTGAGAGGTTTGGAGAGGGGTTTCAAGAATAAGTCGCACATCGCGTTAAGTAATACCAAATTAAAAAATGATTGCGACAGATGGATGACTCAAAAGCTATACCGATCAACCCTTACCCAATCCAAAATCTAAAATCTAAAATCCAAAATGGTATAACAAGTAATGAGTAATAAGTAATGAGTTATGAGTATTTACTAGGACTTACGCAAGAACTCTCTCAAACTCTTATAACTTCGTTTTCGCCGTTAGGCGTTCTCGTAAGAGTAGCCGAAGAGCGCGTCTACGTCTTCTCATAATTTTGCATCAGTCCTATTTACTCATCACTCATTACTCATCACTCATCAATTACTAGCTATATATTGCAAGGCGGTAATACTAGGTAAAAAACAGTAAGCTCCACCTTTAGTTTTAACAAATCGCTCAAAACTAGTCAGCTTGATAGAAGGTTGGTCGGGAGAGACAGGAATATCAAACTGACTTTGATTACTGTCGTTAACACCAAGCAAAGGATCTTGGGCATTGTCAGGCAGAGTAGCAAACTTTCCTTTATTCACCCACTCTTCCATGACAAATTCAAATTGGCGATCTAGGCTCACACAAATGAATAGTCCTAGTAATCCCCTTTCATGACCATCATTAGGGCAATTAGGATTATAAGCAGGCCCATAAGGCATTCCTCTACGGAGGAGTCGGTGAATTTTTGTTACCCCTTGTATATTCGCATCACGGGGATTTGTGCGACGTATGTGTGAACCAATGGGACATTTATATCCTTGTGGGTCTTCCTGACGATAGTTAAAATTATTAAATTGTTCGTAAGTAATTGGTTTTTCGGGGGGTGAAAGTTGGTCAGCATCTGGAGAAAGGACTAGCGGGACACCATTGCGCCATCGACCACACATTTTAGCTGCTAGTTTTTCTGGCTCAATTTTATCTTTTTGCTCTTGAAGGAACTTTTCAAATCCAGCTACATCCTGTTCCATCACTCGAAAAGCAGCAAAACTACCATTTAAACCCAACTTATCAGGTGTTGGTACGTAGTAAGGAGCTTTTGGTTCATCTAGTAGGATAAAGTCATAAGCAGGAATCGCAGGCTGAGGATCGAGAGATGATGGAAGTCCAGCCTTTGAGGGAACCCCTTCTATTTTTGGTTGAGAAATTCCATCGTTGTAACCAAAATGAATGATATCGCTAGGTTTGCCTTGCTCATCAGGAAGTTTAGCTCCATCCAAGCAAGATAATTCTTTCAATGCTTGTTCTTCCTGAAAAAGTATTCGCAGTTGATCTGATTGCTTCTCTAACACTTCACTATCTTGAGCATAGAGAGATAGTAAAATATGAGTATTAGATGTTCCTAATCCACCTTTCCAATTTTCAGGAGAGCTTTCTCCAACATCACCTAATTTCTTTGCTATTTCTGGATGATTAGCACCTTTTTTAAAGGAAAGATAATGCTTATCTGAAAAAGATTGATCAACATTTCCAAATTGTAGTGCTTTTAACCCCTCAAAAGTAAATCCAATATTCAAGCAGTAACTCGGTTTTACGTCCCACAATGCCGCAGTAGTAATTTGGGGAATTGATTCATTACCATTTACTAAGTTACCAATAAATTTTTTGGCAGCTTTTGCATCTTGAACCTGAAGGACAAAATGTCTTGCAAAATCCATGTTATAGCCACGGACGATATAACCCTGTATATCACTGAAATCAAGCTGTGTTTGATTTTTACTAATTGTCATATCAACTTTGATTCTTGTTTGATTTCAAAGAGAAATATGCTACTATAGGACTCATGTTTGATTTCTAAAAAAATCAGTACGCCCAGATTAAGCTTCTTTCCTACTACCTCCTCTCTGCGTACACAAATGGATTCAGTAATCAAAACGTATCCCTATATTCTTAATATTTAGCTAATCCGAATACCCGTAATACCCTTAGTATTACAGGTCATAAATTATCACTTCCTTGTGTTAAACTTCATCTAAATTTCTTCTTCACTTTAATAGATGATTCTGCTATAAAATCTTAAAAGAATGTTTTTAAGTAAAGATTCTAGCTAATTGCGCTAATATACAACGCTATTTTTTAGAAAACTTTTAAACAGTAAAACTTCTTTTAAAATTTTATTAGTAGCTAATTCTTCATCTGTCCTTAATTAGGTTTAGCTGCAAGGAAGTGATAAAACCAATAATCTTATGATTGGGCTACTAATTGACGGATGTCAACTACATTTAAATTCGGATAAGCACTATACCAGACTTTGACTTCCTGATCATATTTGTGTACATACTGTGCAAAATCTTGAGCATTTTTTTGAACTGGTATTACCTGATCTCCATCTTCTAAATGCTGTAATAGTAAATTAAAAAAATCACCAACTACTGCAACAAAGTCATCAACGTATTTTGTAAAATCTCCGTCATAGGCTGTAAAGAGAGCGAATTTAGCATAATACTCTTCCCCTGATTCTGGCGTAACTTGTTCGAGGAACATAAAACGTCCAAAATGTACCGTACCAACTTCATCTAGTGCTTCTCCAAAAGTCCCAGTTTCTAAAATTTTCTTGAGAGCTTTATAGTTATCTGCTACTGGTGCTTTAATTGGAGCAACAAAGCTTAATGGACTTTGTTCTGGTTTATTACTCATGTTCATGACTCCGAAGTATTTTCAAAACTTAACGTAAGTAGTTACAAAACTTGCCACATTTATTAGTAGGTGATCTGCACTTTTCTACTTTTTGATGCAGTAATAATAAATTTGAACTTGATAGTGCTGACATAGGTGCATAAAAACAAACCGATATCTGCGCTACAGACAGCGTTGTTATGCCAGAGCAAATTGTATCCAAACAAATTGACAGAGATTTACGAATTTAATCTCATACTTTTTGGTTGGATATGTACACCTAATAGATTTACTGAAATACTACTCAGTAGCAACGTGGTTTTCACACTGTTGCAAGCAATCAACTATCAAGCTGTATTGGCTAAATAAACTATATCCTAAGATAGATGTATGTCAACTAGTTTTAATCGAAATAGATAAGATATCATTATTTTTTAATATTTTCGGCTCTAAAAAGAAGATTATTCCTGACTTCAGAAATCCTAATTCTGTTTTTTGAAAGGCGATCGCCATTTCACATTTGCTGTCTAGGCAGGATTCTGTTAGATTAACTACGCTGTAACCCGCTTCCTGATTAACTTTACCTTGGCATCACCCCACAAAAGCTGCTATAATAGCTATTCAGTGCGGGTGACTAGCTCAACGGTAGAGCAGTAGACTCTTAATCTATTGGTTGCGGGTTCAAATCCCTCGTCACCCACTGGCTTTAAAGTGCTGAGTAAACAGACTATTAAGTATGATGTGTTACGCTGTCGCTAACACATCTATGGTAAGGCTAAAGTATTGTAGTAAAAGAAATTCCATCTGCGGTTAATTTGATCCCAATGTCAGTACACTACTAACTGCTAATAGCTGATGCACTAAAGTAGTCGAAGCATCTTTTAGGACTGTGTTTATGCTTGAAACACCTGATAACACTAGTACAACAAGGCAAAAGTAAAAGGTTAAAAGGAAAAAGAAAGAATAGTGATACCACAAGCCTTTTAACAATTTCTTATGGTTGGTTTATTTACGCTGACTTGTACTAGATTCCTAGTCAGTACTTTACTATAAAGTCCTATTCACATTAGCAGGAATAGATATAAGGTTGCAGAAGTGTAAAATTTTTGCTCACCTAAACTAATCTAAAATCTCAAATACTAAATTGTATTAGACATTGCTTTAACAAATTGAATCCATAAACAGAGAAAATTAGGCAAGGATTTCCATTGTAAACATAGGTAAGATAATTTAGTGAAAATTGAATTGAAATAATAAATTAAAAAATCAAAATTATTGATGAGAAATTGATGATATTTGGGAACACTAATATCTAAGCGTCTTTAGGATTTGGTGGTATGTTAGCAGTTTCTGGATATCAATTTAGTGAAATACTCTACGATGGCTTTAGAACACTGGTTTATCGTGGATATCGAGAAATTGACAACAAACCAGTAGTAGTGAAATTGCTGAAAAACCCTTATCCGAGTTTTAATGAATTAGTGCAGTTTCGCAATCAATACACGATCGCTAAAAATTTGCATAAACCTGGAATTATCGAAACCTATAGCCTGGAATCTTATCAAAATGGCTATGCGATCGTGATGGAAGATATGGGGGGAATTGCGCTCAAGGATTATTTTACTGCCACAAAACGGCAATCTCCTGAGTTTTTACTAGAGTTTTTAGAAATAGCGATCGCTCTGTGCAGTATATTAGATACGCTCTATCGTGATGGTATCATCCATAAAGATATTAAACCCAGCAATATTGTCATTAATCCCAATACCAAACAAGTAAAAATTATTGACTTTAGTATTGCATCTTTGTTGCCTAGAGAAACTCAAACGCTGATTAATCCTCATGTCTTAGAAGGTACATTGGCTTATATTTCTCCCGAACAAACTGGGAGAATGAATCGTTTGATTGATTACCGGACTGATTTTTATTCCTTGGGGGTAACTTTTTATGAGTTACTGACTGGAGAATTACCTTTTCCATCAACCGATGTGATGGAATTGTTGCATTGTCATATTGCCAAAATTCCGCCCGCATTAGTTAACAGTGCAGAAATTCCCCAGGTAGTTTCCGAGATTGTGTTGAAACTGATGGCGAAAAATGCCGAAGACCGCTATCAAAGTGCATTAGGAATCAAGTATGATTTAGAAAATTGTCTAACCCAACTCCACACAACGGGTAGAATTAAAAGTTTTCAAATTGCCCAAAGGGATATTTGCGATCGCTTTACTATTCCTGAAAAACTGTATGGACGTGAACTAGAAGTTGAAACTCTGTTAACCGCATTTGATCGCGTTGCTAACGGTAGCACAGAAATTATGCTAGTGGCGGGTTTTTCGGGAATTGGTAAAACTGCGGTTGTGAATGAAGTTCATAAACCAATTGTTAGACAACGTGGCTATTTTATTAAAGGTAAATTTGACCAATTTAACCGGAATATTCCCTTTTCAGCATTTGTACAAGCCTTCCGGGATTTAATGGGACAATTACTCACCGAAAGCGATGATAAAATCCAACAATGGCAGCATAAAATTACTGAAGAATTAGGCGAAAATGCCCAGGTAATTCTTGAAGTTATCCCGGAATTAGAACTAATTATTGGTAAACAAGCACCCGCACCAGAATTATCAGGTAATGCAGCCCAAAATAGATTTAATTTGCTATTCCAAAAATTTATTAAACTCTTCAGCGCCTCAGCACATCCTTTGGTGATATTTCTAGATGATTTACAATGGATTGACTCTGCCTCATTAAAACTGATGCAATCGTTAATGAGTGAGGCACATCCTGAATATTTACTTCTGATTGGGGCTTATCGAGATAATGAAGTTTCGGCAGCACATCATTTAATCTTAGCTTTAGATGAAGTTGCTAAAAATGGCACTACAATTAATACCATCACCCTGAAAGAACTGGACGAATTGAAATTAAATCAGTTAGTAGCTGATACCTTAATTTGTTCAGAAACCTTAGCCTTACCAATTTCACAATTAATTTATCAAAAAACTCAAGGCAATCCCTTTTTTACAACACAATTTCTCAAATTCTTACACCAAGATAAGCTGATTTATTTTAATTATGAGCAAGGACATTGGGAATGTAATATAGCGGCGATTAATCAGCGATCGCTTACTAGCGATGTTGTTGAATTTATGGCACTACAAATCCAAAAATTGCCAGAAACAACACAAGAAATTTTAAAATTAGCTGCTTGTGTCGGCAACCAATTTGATTTAGAAACCTTAGCAATTGTTTCGCAAAAATCACAACCAGAAACGGCAACATCTTTGTGGAGTGCTTTAAAAGCAGGTTTGATTTTACCTCAAAGTGATGTTTACAAGTTTTTCATCAGTTCAGATCATCAAAATATTCATCAAAACACTTCTGAAATTATCACCTATAAATTTTTACACGATCGCATCCAACAAGCCGCTTATTCATTAATACCCGAAGAACACAAACAACGCACCCATTTACATATCGGGCAATTATTGTTAAATAATACTCCTAAAAATCAACGGGAGGAGAAAATATTTGCCATTGTTAATCAACTGAACTGGGGAATTAAATTACTAGCAACAGCCGAACAGCGAGACGAACTAGCACATTTAAATCTCAATGCAGCCCAAAAAGCTAAAGCCTCAACAGCATATAGCGCCGCTTGGGAATACTGCACATTTAGTCTACAGCTTTTACCCGAAAATAGTTGGCAATATCAATATGAGTTTACTTTAAAAGTATATGAAACAGCCATAGAAGCCGCTTATCTCAGTGGTGATTTTCCCGAAATGGAAAGATTATCAGAAGTTTTATTGCAACAAGCCAAGACAATTCTTGACACAATCACAGTTTATGAAGTCAAAACTCAAGCTTTAATTGCCCAAAATCAAGCTTTAGTAGCGATCAAAATAGTGCTGAAAGTTCTACAATTATTAGGTGTAGAATTTCCTGAAAATCCCACACCCAATGATATTGGTGTGGCATTACAAGAAACACAATTAGCTTATCAAGGTCAAGAAATAGAGTCATTAATTAACTTACCATTAATGACTGATCCAGTACAATTAGCAATTTTATGCCTGATATCGAGCATTTTACCGGCAGCTTTTCTTACATCTCCTATTCTTTATGTGTTACTAACATTTAAAGAAGTAAAAATTTCAGTAGAATCTGGAAATCATGCCATTTCTACCCATAGTTATGGCTGTTATGCAGCGATTTTATCTGGTGGGATGGGAGATAGTGAAACTGGTTATCAGTTTGGTCAACTTGCATTAGATTTATTGCACAAGCTAAATATTAAAGAACTGCAATGTAAAGTTAATGCTATGGTTTATGGCTTTATTAAACATTGGCAAGATGCTTTAAGTACAACTTTAAAACCTCTGCGTGATGCTTATACTATTGGCTTAGAAACTGGAGATTTTCAATTTGCCGGATATAGCGCAGTTATGTACTGTGCATTTGCATATTTTGGCGGGATAGAAAAGGAGTTATCAGAACTACAACAAGAAGTATTAGCTTTTCACGATTCTCTTTATCAAATCAAGCAAAATACTTCTGTTTATTATTTAAAAATGTTGCAACAGGCACTACAAGATTGCCAAACTGGTAGAAGTTCATCACCATACTTACAAGGAGAGTTTTTTGATGAACAAATTATTTTATCCCAGTATATAGAATCTAATGATCGCTTGGGTTTATTTTACATCAATTTTCATAAATTATTTTTAAATTATTTATTGGGAGACTATCAACAAGCAATTGTTGATGCTGCTGCAACTGCACAATATTTAGATGGTGCTGTTGGGTTTCCTTATATTCCTCTATTTTATTTTTATGATTCTTTAGCACACATAGAGGTATACAAGGAAAAGCCTCATCTGGAGTTGGATGAGTTACTGAAAAAAATAGCTGAAAATCAGCAGAAAATGAAAAATTGGGCTGATAAAGCGCCAATGAATTATTTACACAAATTTGAGTTAGTGGCGGCTGAATGTCATCAATTACTTAATAATTACTGGGAAGCAATAGAAAGTTATGATCTGGCAATTGAGAGGGCTAAAAATAATGGCTATATCTGCGAAGCTGCACTAGCAAATGAACTTTTAGCTAGATTTTATCTAAAGTTGAATAAAGAAAATGCTGCCCAAGGATATATGCAAGCTGCATATTATAGCTATGCACGCTGGGGCGCAAAAGCTAAAACCGACGACTTAGAAAAACGCTACCCGCAACTCCTAAAACCTATCCAACAACAGCAAAGACTCAACTTCAACCCATTAGAAACTATTGCGACCATTGCTCAAACATCTACTAGTAATAGTACTAATATTACTGATGCTATAGATTTTGCATCTGTCCTCAAAGCTGCTCAAACTATTTCCAGTACTATTGAATTAGATGAACTTATCGCCGGGTTAACTGAAATTATTTTAGAAAATTCTGGGGCAAAAAAAGCAGTACTGATTCTCCCGGAAGAAAATGGTGTTTGGCAAGTCAAAGCAATTACTAAAATTAATCGTCAAGTAAGTTCTCAAGGGAAGATAGAAACTACAATTAACCCCCAATCAATAGAAACTTGCCTTGAGATTCCTGCCACATTGATTAATTATGTCAAAAATACGCAAAAAACCGTTGTCATTGATAATTGTAAAACAGATATTCCGGGCATCATTGGGGAATATATGCAAAGCGTCAAGCCCGGTAGTGTATTAGGTAAGCCAATTATTTATCATGGGCATTTAGTCGGTATTATCTATTTAGAAAATAAACTCACAAGTGGTGTATTTTATAGCGATCGCCTGGAAATTATTCAAATGTTATCAGCCCAAGCGGCAATTTCTTTAGAAAATGCCCGACTGTATCGAGAATCCCAAGAAAAAGCCCAACTACTGCAACAAACTCTCCAGCAGCAAAAAACCTTATTTGAGGTGGTAACGCAAATTCGACAATCTTTAAATTTAGAGGCAATTTTCTGCGCCGTTACCCAAAATATCCGTCAAATTCTCCATACTGATCGGGTGGGAATTTATCAATTTCACCTAGAGACAAATTATGAATATGGTGAATTTATCGCCGAGGATGTTTTACCCTCATTTACTTCGGCTTTAGCAGTAAAAGTGCAAGATCATTGTTTTGGAGAAGAATTTGCTACCTTATATAAACAAGGGCGCTATTGTGCCATTGATGATATCAACACAGATGCAGTAGTTGATTGTCATCGAGAAATTTTAGTGAAGTTCCAAGTTAAAGCATCGTTGGTAGTACCAATTATGCAAGATGATGAACTGTGGGGTTTACTCTGCATTCATCAATGCGATCGCCCACGTCATTGGCAACCTTTTGAAATTCAATTTGCCCAACAAATTGGCGCACAAATGGGTGTTGCTATCAAGCAAGCAGATTTATTAATTGAAACACAAAAACAAGCCACCGAACTTGAACAAACACTCCAACATCTCCAGCATACTCAAATCCAATTAGTCCAACATGAGAAAATGTCTGCTTTGGGTAATTTGGTTTCTGGGGTAGCACATGAAATGAATAATCCTCTGGGATTTATTTCTGCTAGTTTGGCACAAGCTAAACCTATGTTGGCAGATATTATTCAACATTTAAATCTGTACCAAGAAAGTTTAAATCCTCCTAATCCAAATATCATTAAACATGCCCAAGAAATAGACTTAGATTATACACTAGAAGATATTCCCCAGATGATTTCTGCCATGATTCTGGCTTGCGATCGCTTAAAAAGCATTAGCACTAGTTTACGTACTTTCTCCCGTGCTGATAGGGATTGCAAAGCCTTATTCAATATTCATGAAGGTATCGATAGTACAATTTTAATTCTCAAACATCGCCTCAAAGCTAATAACCAACGCCCTGCCATTGCCGTAATTACTGATTATGGCGACTTACCAAATATTGAGTGCTTTCCTGGGCAGTTAAACCAAGTATTTATGAATATTTTGGCAAATGCGATTGATGCTTTAGATGAATCAAATGATGGGCGGAAGTTTGCCGAAATCGAAGCCAAACCCAATCAAATTAAAATTACAACTTCTGTGGTAGAGCAGCAAGTAATCATCTCAATTGCTGACAATGGTAAAGGAATGACGGCAGAAGTCAAGCAAAAAATATTTGACCATTTATTTACTACCAAAGGAGTTGGTAAAGGTACAGGATTGGGATTAGCGATCGCCCGTCAAATTGTGGAAGAAACTCACAATGGCAAATTAATTTGTAACTCTGTGTTGGGTGAAGGTACAGAATTTATCTTACACCTTCCTGTATAAAGTTTCCTCTGCTTGTACAGAAGCATAATTGATTACCCGGAAATGATCTGAAGAAATTTGCATAAATTCTCGGAATCACTGTGATATCTCTACATACCGCATGTAGTTATTTCCCAGGGTAAATTGATGAATATAATCTCCAAAACTAACAAAAATAATCGTCAGCGTTCTCAAAAATTGCTGACACTCACTGGTGTAGCCGCCCTTGTACTGACAGGCGGATTAGCAATTCAAAGTGCCGATGCCCACTGGTATCAATGGCCTCGTTTAACTGGTATTGTTTACACCCAAAGTAACATTCCAACTCCCAATGCTAACTCTATTCTTGGTTTCCGCCGTGATGCTTTGGGTACGCTCACACCATTATCTACACCGTCTTTTCCAACTGGCGGTGCAGGAATTCCTAATGCTTCCATCGCTGGAAAAGGCCCCTTTTTCATTACAGCCTTTGCTTCTGATCAAGAAGTGATTGTTAACCCTGAAAAAACGCGGCTATTTGCGGTCAATTCTGGGTCAAATACTATTGCTGTTTTTGACATCAATCGAGATGGCAGTCTTTCGCCAGTAGAAGGATCGCCATTTCCTAGCGGGGGAGTTCAGCCAGTTAGTCTTGGTCTAGCCGGCGATATTTTGACTGTAGTTAACCAAAACTTATTACCGCAGATTCCCACCCAGGAAGCCAGCGATTCTTTACCGAACTATACTACTTTTCGCGTCACTCCCAAGGGCAGACTGATTCCTATTCCAAATTCTACAGCTTCTGTTCCCAGAGGTTCTCTACCTACCCAAGCACTCATTTCTCCTAACAAACGTTTGCTCTTTGGTATGGACGCAGGGACTGGTTTATTGCGCTCTTATCAAATTCTTCCTAATGGTCGTTTGCAACAAAGCCCAAACTCACCACAACAACTACCTCCAGCCGCATTCCCACCCAACCCTCTAGGTCTAACACTGGGGCTTCAAGTTCATCCCCGTCGACCAATTTTGTATGTTGCTTTTACACTCAGCAATCAATTGGGAGTCTATTCTTACGAGCCTAATGGAGATTTACACCTCCTGAGAACCGTACCTAATTCGGGTAGAGCAATTTGTTGGCTAGTAACTAATCGCGCTGGAACTCGTCTTTACACCACAAACCCTCTTGATAACAGTGTGACTGTCTATGATATTGGGCGAGACCCCAGCACACCAGTAGAAATTCAGAGGGTTGTACTCAGGGGAGAGATGCTTACTGGTGGCGCTCAACTAGCTTTAGATTCTACAGAATCATTTCTGCATGTTGTTTCTCAACCAGCTATCAATGTTGCGAATAATCGAATCTCTGTGCTGAAAGTCAACCGATATGACGGAACTGTCACTGAAGTACCTTCTTCACCTCAATTAATACCCTCAGTAAATAATAGCTTCCCACAAGGAATTGTTGCTAATTAAAGTTAGGTTTTGTGTTCAGTCAAAAACCCAAAGGTTTGATGAGGAAAGCAGTCTCAATCAAATAAATTTCATCGCCAAGCATGAAAAAGCATATAAACACCCTCAGACTGATAGTCTGCCATTTAGTCTAAATTCCAGTAATTATATGCTTTTTCATTTGCATTGTTGTAAATTCCAACTTACGAATCAATTAGATTCTACAGCTATTTTTGCTTAATCCCAAATAGTTCTAAACCCTTGCGAGACTCTGCTAAAAAACGCTTTTCTATGGCGCGATATTGAGGTGATGATACATTTTCAATGGTATTATCTAGATGCCAAGCTGCAACTAACTTTTGATTACGGAAACCATATCTGTGGAAATCTTCAGCACTGACGTGAATTAATTTTCCATTTTTATATTTTAATACAGCAACATCTAGAGCGTCATTTTCACTGCCACCAGAGACTTCAACACTTTGGATATATAAAGATATTGGCTTACCCTTAACTTGGCAAAGATTATATATAAGAATACCTTTTTTCCTTTTTTGGAGAGGGCAGTTTTTTGGCTCCACATCGCCTTGGAAGTGTTTCTCAGTGACGAAGGATTTATTGGTTGCGAAAGATGGCAAACTTGTAGATAGTAGCAAAGATGAAATTGTCAAAAATTTCAGTAAGTTATTCATATTTTAATGTCTAAATTTTATCCTAATTACAGAAGTATTATAGCTAAATATGCTATAGCTTTATTCAGCAATAATACTGAATAATTGATTTATTTGCTCCTAGATATTCCTGGTTTTTCTAGATTTTTGAATAATATCAATCCAGAAAGTCTTTGCAGTAGATAGGCAATTAAAAATAAAATTATAGCTATAGCAATCCTAAATGATTTATAAACATCTTTCTCCCTTGTCTACCCTGTCATCCTGGTCTCCCTTGTCTCTATTGTTCACATATCAAATAAAAATGCTATATCGATTTGGTATGACAATTTAATGACTTTAGTCATAGAGCAATCAGAAATTATTAGTGACTTTAGTCATAGAAGAAAACAGTCCGTTTTAGCTGATAATAAATTGCAAACTTAAAATTTTTTGCTTATATAGTCACTATAGCGATGGTATAAGATTAAGCCATTTAAAATCCGAGCATTTAGGTGCTGGAACTTAGATAACTAGCTTGGTAGCCATTTTGGACAACGGACACAGTTATGAAACTTGATACATCAAACCCTGTAGATTCATCAGCTCTACCCTTAGAACAGAAACAGCGAAAAAAGTATAATTGGTTACTTTGGCTGCTATTGCTCGGTCTGTTGGGTGGAATTGGCTATGGAGTTTATTATCGAGTGGCGGTAGTGCCGCGCCAAGAAGCTAGGCAAAAAATATTGACCCAATCGGTAGAAAGACGAAATTTAGCGATCGCAGTTTCGGCTAATGGTACAGTCAAACCAGAACGCTCTATTAATGTTAGTCCCAAAAATTCGGGTGTACTCAAAACTCTGCTAGTTAAAGAAGGAGATTCGGTCAAAAAAGGACAAATTCTCGCTTATATGGATGATTCCAACCTGCGGGGTAGTTTGGTGCAAGCCCAAGGACAGTTAGCCCAAGCCGAAGCAAATCTCCAAAAAGCCCAAGCCGGGAATCGTCCTCAAGATATCGCCCAAGCCCAAGCCCAACTCGACGAAGCCGAAGCAAATCTGCAAAAAGTCGAAGCCGGGAACCGTCCCCAAGATATCGCCCAAGCCCAAGCAAGGCTAAGAAGCGCCCAAGCCAACTTAGTCCAAGCCGAAGATGATTTAAAGCGTAATCAACAACTATACAACTCCGGGGCTATTTCTCTGCAAACGGTTATTCAAAAACGGTCAACCCGTGATAGCGCCCAAGCCCAAGTTAATGAAGCACAACAAGCCTTAGCACTGCAACAAGCTGGTTCACGTTCAGAAGATATTCAACAAGCTAGGGCGACTGTGAAACAGCGAGAAGAAGCTTTAGCATTACTCAAAGCCGGAAACCGCCCAGAAGATATTGAAGTCGCCCGCGCTCAAGTTATTTCCGCCCGTGGTTCACTGCAAAACATCCAAGCCCAAATCAACGACACAATTATCCGCGCCCCTTTTGATGGTGTAGTCACACAAAAATTCTCTGATCCTGGTGCTTTTGTGACTCCCACCACTTCCGGGAGTGCTGTTTCTTCCGCTACTTCTTCTTCGATTTTGGCTTTAGCTTCCGTGAATGAAGTTGTTGCTAATTTATCAGAATCGAATATTGCCAAAATTCGCCTTGGTCAACCAGTGACAATTAAAGCTGATGCTTACCCAGGAAAGGTTTTTGAAGGAAAAGTCAGTCAAATTGCGGCTCAAGCCACCGTCGAGCAGAACGTGACTAGTTTTCAGGTGAAAGCATCTCTTTCTGACCCAGAAAACCTACTCCGGTCGGGGATGAATGTCGATACAGAATTTCAAGTTGGTGAGCTAGAAAATGCTTTAGTTGTTCCCACAGCCTCAGTTGTGCGCCGAGAAAGAGCCACAGGCGTGTATGTTTTAGGCGCAAATGAGCAACCTGTATTCACCCGCATTGAAACTGGCGTGACTGTGAATAATTTTACAGAGGTGAAGTCTGGATTAACAGGTGATGAAAAAGTCTTGCTGAGTTTCCCCCCTGGTTCACGACCCCAGTCAACGCCAAGGGGAGGTGTATTTCCTGGTGTTGGTGGTGGTGGAGGTCGTTCTTCTGGTGGCGGTGGGCGTTCTGGTCAGTAATGTTGAGAGACAAGGGGGATGAGGGGACGAAGGAGACAAGGGGGACAAGGGGGACAAGGGAGATAAGGGAGATAAGGGAGATAAGGGAGATAAGGGAGAGATATATGTGAATGGTTGGTGAGCGAAGTCGAACCACTGCCTCCTGCCTTTTCCAAACTACAAATATTTACGCCATTCTATTTAATATGCTTCAGAGTTTATCTAAAATTCCCAAAATTCAAAAAAGACCTAGTAAGTCTACAGTGCCGTTGACTGAAATCATATCAATGGCTGTAGAAACGCTATGGAATAATAAATTACGCACAGGACTGACGATGCTAGGGGTGGTTATTGGTATTGCGTCTGTAATTGCGATTACTTCTGTGGGTCAAGGGGTGCAGAAAAGTGTTGAAAACCAAATCCAAGCACTAGGAACAAATGTATTGCAAGTTTTAGCGGGTGCAGCCAGGAGTGGAAATATCCGTCAAGGCGTTGGTTCTACCAGTACTTTAACTTGGGAAGATGCTAAAGCGATCGCTCAACAAGCCCCATCAGTCGATTTAGTTTCGGCATATCTGCAAAGAAATGCTCAAGTAGTATACGGTGGCGAAAATACTTCCACTACAATCTACGGTACAGATTTAAATTATCCCGATGCACGCAATACTCATCCCCAAGAAGGGCGATTTTTTACCCAAGAAGAACTCGATTCTAATAAGCAAGTGGCGGTGATTGGCCCGACAGTCAAAAGGACTTTATTTGGCAATAGTACTCAAGTCATTGGTGAGCAAATTCGCATTCAAGGAGAGACTTATGAAATAATTGGCATTATGGAACCGAAAGGCGCTCAAGGGCCGATGGATAGAGATGACCAAATTTTTATTCCCTTAACTAGTATGTCGGGGAGACTAGTAGGAAATAATGCTTTAACTGGTGTTTCGGTGAGTGGAATTTTAATCAAATCTAGTAATCAAGATAAGTTAGAAGCAGCGCAATTTCAAGTGACTAATATTTTGCGCTTGCGGCATGAAATTTATCCACCGCAAGCTGATGATTTTCGGATTACGAATCAAGCTGATATTGTGAGTACTTTTACTAATGTGGTTGGTTTATTTACAATCATGGTGGTAGCGATCGCCGGAATTTCTCTGGTGGTCGGTGGTATCGGAATTGCCAATATTATGCTAGTTTCCGTAGTAGAAAGAACCAGAGAAATTGGCATTCGTAAAGCCGTCGGGGCAACTAATTCAGCGATTCTCAATCAATTTTTAGCCGAGGCGATCGTGATTTCGATTGTCGGTGGCGGTATTGGTATGGGCAGTGGTATTTTAATTGCCTTTGGCGCATCAAGTATTTTTAAATTTCCTTTTGTAATTTCTGTGGCATCAGTAGTTATCGGTTTTGGACTTTCGTTATCTGTTGGCCTAGTTGCTGGTGTGATTCCTGCTCGTAATGCAGCGAAATTAGATCCGATTACAGCTTTAAGAAGCGACTAATTTGAGAAATAAAAGCTTTTCTCTTGTCTCCCTTGTCTCTTCTATTCATATATTAAATAAAAATACTCCCTAACTAATATTTTCACTCAGCACTCACTACTCAGCACTAAAAATTATGACCACAATGATTTGGATGGAATCTATTACAAAAATATACAAACTCGGAGAAATGAGCGTTCCGATTCTCAAAGGTATTCACTTATCAATTGAAGAGGGCGAATATGTCGCAATTATGGGTACATCAGGTTCAGGTAAATCTACACTCATGAACATTTTGGGCTGTTTAGATAGACCTACTAATGGAAATTATATTTTTGAAGGCAGAAACTTAACTACTTTTGATGATGATGAATTAGCTTATATCCGCAATCAAAGGATAGGCTTTGTGTTCCAACAATTTAATTTATTAGCAAGAGCAACAGCACTAGAAAATGTGATGTTACCGATGGTTTATGCTAACTTACCCAAACACAAACGCCGCGAAAGAGCCTTGTCAGCTTTAACAAAAGTAGGACTAGCTGAACGCATTCTCAACCGTCCCAGTCAACTTTCTGGAGGACAACAACAACGAGTTGCGATCGCGCGTGCTTTAGTTAATCGACCAGCATTAGTTTTAGCAGATGAACCAACAGGTGCATTAGATACAGAAACTTCTTATGAAGTGATGAATTTGCTCACAGAATTAAATGAGCAAGGTATCACTATTGTGATTGTTACCCATGAACCAGATATTGCAGCGCAAACAAAAAGAACCATCCGCGTCCAAGATGGTTTAATTGTTGGTTGATTTGGGTGATTACAAAATAATTAACCGCAGATAAACGTGGATGCACGCGGATATCATTCTCTCAGGTGATAGTCAGACAAAATTAAGTAATTTAAACTTTATTAACCACTCCTATTCCCTACTCCCCACTCCCCACTCCCTACTCCCTATGCTATCTTCAGTGCATTCTACTTGGTTTGTTGTAGCGATCGCTCTGTTAATTTCTGCTGTACCAAAGAGTGTTGATGCTCAAACTTCACCGCAAACAACACCACAAATTCCCGCAGAAAACTTAAATCCTAGTGCCAATCCTTTACAATTTCCGACTAAACCAGAAGAGGTACAGATTCAAAAAACTGTACCTTTGAGTTTGACACAGGCTTTAGAATTAGCCAGACGCAATAATCGTAATTTACAAGTCACAATTTTAGAGTTAGAACGCAGTCGTGCAGCACTGAGAGAATCTCAAGCGAGTTTGTTTCCTAGTCTTGATATTAACGGGAATGTAACTAACAGTGGTAATGGTTTTAGTAGCAACTCTTCTCAACCAAGTACCTCTTTTAACGGTACAGCACAACTGAATTATGACCTCTACACATCCGGTAATCGTCAAGCGGTTATCAAAGAGGACGAAGAACAGTTACGCATCGATGAGTTAGATGTGGAAAACCAATCTAGAGAAATTGAACTGAATGTCAAAACTCAATACTATAATTTGCAGCAAGCTGATGAACAAGTCAGAATTAATCAATCTGCGGTAGCAAATGCTCAAGCCAGTTTACAAGATGCTCAAGCCAGAGAAAGAGCAGGTGTAGGGACAAGATTTGATGTCCTACAAGCTCAAGTAAACTTGGCTAATGCTCAACAAGACTTGACTAATTCCCTATCAGATCAACAAATTGCCCGTCGTCAACTTGGGACATTGCTCAGTTTACCCCAGTCAGTAGATATAACAGCCGCAGATGCAGTGGCATTAGCAGGACTTTGGCAACCAACCTTAGAACAAAGTATAGTTGAAGCTTTTCAAAATCGCCCCGAATTGCGTCAACAAATAGCCCAAAGAAATATCTCCGAACAACAACGACGACAAGCAATAGCACAAGTCAGACCGCAAGTAAGTTTAGTCACAAGTTATAACTTACTCGATCGCTTTAACGATACTGCCAGCGTCACTGATGGGTATTCTATTGGTTTGCAAGCCAGTATGAATTTATTTGATGGCGGCGCAGCTAAAGCTAGGGCAGCGCAGGCTAAAACTAATATAGCGATCGCAGAAACTCAATTTGCCAATCAGCGCGACCAAATTCGCTTTAATGTTGAACAATACTACACTCAACTACGCTCTAATTTAGATAATGTGCAGACTTCTGCTGTGGGTTTAGAACAAGCTAGAGAAGCATTGAATATTGCCCGAATTAGATATCAAGCTGGTGTTGGTACGCAAACAGAAGTTATTGAGGCAGAAAATGACTTAACCAGAGCCGAAGGTAATCGAGTCACCGCAATTTTAAATTACAACCGAGCTTTGGCTAATCTCCAACGCGCCGTTAGTGCTAGAGCCTCGCGCTAGGTATGTCAGTAGTTTAGCTAGATATCGATCTTCCATCTGAGCCTAAATATCTAGTACAGATTGGCGTAAATAAACCGACCACACTTCGACGGCGCTCAGTGACCATAAGGAATTGCTAAAAGGGTTGTAGGATCACTATTCTTTCTTTTTCCTTTTGACCTTTTACTTTTGCCTTGTTGTACTAGATATTGTTACCCTAGCTGACAGCAAATGCAGTCATCAGTGTCAGAGCAACAAACATAATAGCTACTATCCCCTGGATGATGTAGCGTTGTTGTTGTTCTGGAGAGGGATACTCTGCCAAGGACATCACAGGTTGAATAGCGTAGGTATTTATCATTCCCTCATCATCTACTGTGTAGCCATTTGCAAGCGGCACATTCAGCAATTGATTGCCTTCTCTGTTTATATGCGCTTGAACTTCAGCCGGGATTAACTCACTGCCATCACTACGAAGATTGGCAATTGCTTTCTTCGGTTTTTTTCCCGCTTTTAACTCCCCAGCTTGATTGAAGTGCATTTCCAATGGTTCACAGATGTACACCTCAGATTCAATAAAGAAGCTGTTAGCAGTTATACAATTCTCTGGGTTGAGGGTCTTCCCTTCTTTATCGGTGTAGAGCATGGGCTTTACCTCATTTTTAAGTTCTATATAAATATTATAACAAATTATTTACATAAATACAACATTTATGATATTATTTCTAGGTTTTTATTGGGTTAATAGACTTTTGTCAAAGTTCTGTCTATAAATCTGCAATTCATATTGCACCCAAGAATAAAAACAAAGAAACCCTGCTATTTCAGGGGTTCAGAGGATTATGCAGATGGGATATTCAGGAACTTGTCAGATGTGCCAAATTGCCCCAAGCTTGTTCTATCGGATCAAGCCCAGTTCCATAAGTTCTTGAGGAGATGCCAGCACATCAATTGCCACAAAGAAAATCTTGCCTTGCGGGTTGAGCAAAAACCGCCATGCTAGATTTATGCCAATACTGTCACTAAACCAAGGCGTTTGGACTTTACCCATCACCTTAGTCTGGGTGAATTCTCCTGCTGCTGATTCCGTTACCCCTCGCTCTGGTATGAGCTTGAGTCCATAGCATTCTTCACGCATATAAGCGAGGATGTTCTTTTGACCCACAATCGGTTCCTGGAAAGGAGGTTGCAAGGCACCATCTTCAGTAAATAAAGCCACAGCCCCTTGAAAGTCAAAGGCGTTCATATTCTCCATGTAGCTGAGAACGGTTAAGTTATCGATGCCCTCAATGCTGACTTTAGCTCTGGGTGCGATGTCTTGAGGTGGAACCACAGGTTGTTTGACGTTTTGCTCGCTAACCTTTGAGTTATACCCCATATTAACGACAATATTTTGTAATACGGTGAGTTGCTGACCGCCTTCAAGTTGACGGATGGCTTCGAGAACATCTGAGGCCTGTGGAGAAAGTTTATAACCTTCTGGAATCGGGGCAACGATTCCTAGTTTCATCCACTCGCCTAACTCATACCAGAAGCCTAACTTGATGTTTGTGCCGAAAGATGAATAGGTACGGCAGATAGGAGTATCAGTATGGTTCACTAGATCGCACATCATTTGTGTTTGCTTATCCGCAGACATCTGCTTAATTTGCGTCAGAGTTTTTTCTGCAAAGACCATATTAGCTGCTCCCATAGCAGCAGGAGTGATTGTAACTCCCATCTCGGTATAAGCAAACCAAAGCAAAGCTAACTGATCCTCAGCACTGAGTTGATTGCATGATTCAACCGTAGCCGGCACCACATTAGCAACTGGAGTGTCGGGAAAAATAGAGCGTGCAGACTCGATAGTAAAGGACATCTTTCAAAATCTCCAGAACGAAATTAGGTTAATTGATTGATCGTGTTTTACATTTCTGTAAGTATTGCCATATCTAGAAATAAGCGATGTCTTTATCTACAAAGCATCGCTCACCAATAGCAGATTTATTGTCAGGTGTTAGCTAGAGAAATAATTAGCAGACTCTAAGAGATCATTGTGTTGTCTTCCATCAGGCATTTTTGCTCCCCGCAGATTTGCCCTACTGAAATTTGCTCCTTTGAGTCCAGCCCAGTTTAAATTAGCATTGCTTAAATCAGCGCCGCTCAAATCTGCATTACTTAAATGTGCGCCACTCAAGTCTATTCCACTCAAATTTGCGTTAGTTAGGCTGATGCCTCTCCAGTCTGCCTCTCTAAAATTTCTTTCTCCGTTGGCATATCGTCTTAAAACTTCATTGGCATCCATATTGGTTGCCTCACAACGTATAGCGTTATCGCTGTTTATACATCTACTATAACTCATAATGTGCTATTAAAACATCACAAGTTCACTTTGGGCGATCGCTTCTTTTGCGTTTTTCCAGCCGACAAAGCTAGGTGGAAATCCCCGCACATTCTCATAGCCTAATAGGTGTAGTGTCATTACCCCCATTGCCGAGCGATAACCAGAGGAGCAGTACAATACCACAGGGCGATCGCGGGGAATTTGATTCAGATTTTGCGACAGAGTTCGCAGGGGAATATTAATTGCGTTAGGTATATGTCCAGATTGATACTCAGAAGTTTCTCGCACATCTATTAACATAGGTTGAGACTTCTTCAACAGGCTTTTTAACTCTTCGACAGAGGCGATCGTGTAATAGCCTGCGGGAATCGAAGTGAGAAAGCGATCAACTCCTGATTCTAGATTGGGGGGTTGAGAGATTGATTCAGCCTGTGTGAGATTTGCTGCTAGAGTTGGGCTAAACCCAACTCCAACCCAGAGGTAAAAACACATAGCAAATCCCAGGAATATGGTCTGAATTGATTTCTTAAATATCATATAGTTTTGCCATTTTTAGGGAGTAAATCAATTAAAGCTTCTGGTTTAACACGAGGCGATTTCTGTGTTTCATATAAGCAAAGTAACTAGCAATAATCATTAGAAATGCTGGAGCCGCAAGCCATAACCAGAAACCAGGAAGTAACTTGGTTAATAGAAGATGACTATAGGGATTACTACCATTTGGTAAGGCCAGCCAATATGCTGATATTGTTCCTGTAAAGCCGACAATAATGGCAATAAAAGCAGAAAATATGGAGAATTTGTATTTTTTTTGTACAAACGATTTACAGGAAAACCAATAAAGCGGATTGGCTAAACAGCCAATAGCTGGAATTTGAAGAAAGAACAATCCAAGTATTCCCCAAATTGTAACTTCAGCCCCCTTCATAACAGAAATAAAACTTGTCTGCTTTGTCTGGTTGTCAACTATATCAAAAGCAAGTGCTGGCAAGCTAAGTCCTATTATGTAGAGCAACAAAGATATTCCCAATAGAACTAAGCGTTTATTAAATAAAAGTGGTTTTTTCATGGATGTATTTTAATTGCGATCGCGTCTTTACTATTAAGGCAAGATTCCTAACACCAGGATTGTTCTCCTGGAGGATTGTGTAGTAACTCCCGAATATTGGCTTCGATCACCCGATAGCCCACATTGCCGTTGAGTCTCTGCCGTCCTTCATTAAAAATTAGGGTGGGGCTGACTGTAACTGTCTGTTCTTTCACGAGCAACACCAAATACGGGGACAAAGTGGTGTGCGATCGCAATCTTGTCTTCAAAGGTGGTTTTTAACTCATCCAGACGAATCTGAGCAATATAAGCCCAAACGCAGAGAACATCGGAAAAGTAAAAAATCCGAATCGGTTCCATATAACTTCATCCTTAGACCCACCAGGGTTTCTTTCCAGTGCGAGGATCAGTTTCCGTCCACGGCGAGATCAAAATGCTGTTATCCATTACTGCAACCTGGACAATCTTCAGTGGGAGAGGAGCGGGGCCACGTACCACCGTCCCATCTGGGGCATAGCGAGAACCATGACAGGGACATTGAAACTGCTGATCCAAGGGATTCCAGGGGAAGGTACAACCGAGGTGGGTGCAGTTATCGACAAGCCCAATATGATCTAGGGTGTGATCTTCTTTGACAATCAGATAGGTGGGTTCTCCTGCCAAACCGGCAACTAAGGCACGGGTTCCCGGTGCGTCAGCCAGAATTTGCGATGCTGGGATTTGTGTCCCTAGAATATCTTTGGCCAAAATAGCACCTCCAACCCCCGTTTTTTCTGCTGGAGCAATCAAGAATTTGCCAGCAGGATAGAGCGCAGCACCCGCAGTGACCGCGACGGTTGCTCCGGTAAGAAAGTTGAGGATTTGCCGTCTTGATAGGGATGGATTTTCGAGTGGAATACTAGTATCCATGTTCGTTAATTAGATATTCTGTCAAAGTAGTAGACATTTTTATTATACTACCATATAGTTATATTATTAAAACAATAAGTTTTCGTTGAGATAAGCAATATGTTATTCCGACAACTATTTGACGTAGAGACTAGTACATATACTTACTTAATTGCAGATTTAGTTACGAAAACAGGGATTTTGGTTGATCCGGTATTAGAACAGGTGGAGCGCGATCGCCAATTACTGCAAGAATTAGGACTAACGCTCAAATATTGTTTAGAAACCCACATCCACGCCGATCATATTACTGGCACAGCAAAACTGCGGGAAATAACAGGTTGTTTGGGAATTGTGCCAGAAAATGCCCAAGCCGGATGTGCCGATAGATTTATGAAAGATGGCGAAGTTATAGAATTAGGCAGCGTCAAAGTAGAAGCGATCGCCACCCTCGGCCATACTGATAGCCATAATGCCTATTTAGTGAACGGTACTCACCTACTCACCGGAGATTCATTATTTATTCGTGGTTGTGGAAGAACAGACTTTCAGAGTGGCAATGCTGGAATGATGTACGATGCTGTCACCCAAAAATTATTCACATTGCCCGACGAAACCTTAGTTTATCCTGGTCATGACTATCGTGGTCATACAGTTTCCACCATTGGCGAAGAAAAACAATTAAACCCTCGGTTTGCTGGACGTAACCGCGAAGAATTTATCCAATTAATGGCAAACCTGAATTTACCCAACCCGAAAAAAATCATGGAAGCCGTACCCGCCAACCAACGCTGCGGTAACGTGGCGGCGTAATTAATAAGGGGAGTAGGGAATGGGGAGTAGGGAGTAGGGGGAAGAAATTTTTGTAACCTCTTGTCAATCCCATTTATAGAATCTCTGCGTGCTTTTCTTTGCGCCTACCCTGCGGGAACGCCAAGGACGAATGCGCGAAACACTCTGCGTTTAAAAATATTCCTCAAAGGTAAACAGTCATGACCACTTCTCATATACGCAAATTACAAACCATTGACGCTCAGACTCTTCAACAGTTACTCAAACAACAAACTGTCACCCTGATAGATGTGCGTGAACCATCTGAATATGCTGGAGAACATATTCCCAATGCAACACTAATTTCCTTGTCCAAATTTGATCCGCGCAAAGTACCGCAAACCCAAGACACCCAAGTAGTTCTTTACTGTCGTTCTGGGAATCGTTCAACAATGGCGGCGCAAAAACTATTTGATGCTGGATTTACAGAAGTCACCCATCTTAACGGCGGGATGACAGCTTGGAAAGCCGCAGGTTATCCCACCAAAATTAGCCAAAATGCCCCAATTAGTTTAATACGGCAAGTGCAAATTGTTGCAGGCTCTTTGGTGGTTACAGGCACATTGCTGGGCGCTTTTGTTTCTCCTTGGTTTTTGATTCTCAGTGGCTTTGTCGGAAGCGGATTGATGTTCGCGGGAATTACAGATACCTGTGCGTTAGGAATGCTACTAGCAAAACTGCCTTATAACCAACGGAGTAGTGCATGACCTGGATAATTGGACATATACTAGCTGCTTGTATTGGGTTGAGTTTAGGTTTGATTGGTGGCGGTGGTTCTGTATTGGCGTTGCCAGTTTTAGTTTATGTTATGGGTATACCCACAAAATCTGCGATCGCTATGACTTTGGCGATCGTCGGGACTGTGAGTTTGTTGGGTATAATTCCTCACTGGCGAGCTAAAAACATTCAGCTGAAAACAGCATTAATTTTTGGTTCCGCCACTATGTTGGGAACATTTATCGGGGCAAAAATAGCCTTGCTACCCTTTGTCACCGAAACTTTCCAAATGTTGCTGTTTGGCATCATGATGTTATTGGCAGCAGTATTCATGATTCGCCGTAGTTCTCAAAAAGTAGCTCCAGATGATCAGTTAGCTTTGTATCCTCCGCCAGTCTGTCAATATTGCTGGTTATGGTTAATGACTGAAGGTTTAGGTGTCGGGATACTCACTGGCTTGATTGGTGTTGGTGGTGGATTTGCAATTGTTCCAGCTTTAGTACTTTTGGGAAAAGTACCAATGAAAAAAGCAATTGGCACATCACTCTTAATTATTGTGTTTAATTCAATTGCTGGTTTTTTGAGCTATTGGGGACATATTTCTTTTAATTGGCAGTTGATGTTATCTTTTATTGTGGCTGCTAGTGGTGGAACAATTTTCGGTGCATATTTGGCAGAATTTGTTCCTGCTCATAGACTGCAAAAAAGCTTTGGCTATTTTTTACTAGCAGTTGCAGCTTTAGTACTATTTCAAAATCGCCATTCTTTTCAATCCAGCAAAGTATCAGAATACACCCCTAACATTCGTGATCGACTTTATGTTTCTGCGAACAAGAATCATGATACCAATACTATATAGTAATATAGTAGATAGATATATTTAGCCATGAGTATGTTAGAAAATTCACCTGCTGCCCTGGGGCCAATTGCAGATTATTTTAAAGTACTTTCAGAAACTAGCAGGCTCCAAGTTTTATGTAGTTTAAAATCGGGTAGCAAAAACGTCTCAGAAATTATCGAAGCTACCGGACTGGGACAAGCCAATGTGTCTAAACACTTAAAAATTTTGGCACAAGCAGGTATTGTTCATCGTCAACCACAAGGAGTCAGTATTTACTATGAGATTGTTGACCCTTTAATTTTTGAGATTTGCGAACTGGTGTGCGATCGCCTCTCAATTCGTTTAGAACAACAAACGGCGCAGTTAAAACAACTAGAAGCTTTACGCAGCCGTTGAAATTATATTACTTTTGCGCCCTCTTTATGAGGGTTTTTTTGTGGTTGTCTTGAAAGTGGTGTGAAGTGCGATCGCAATTTGTCGAAAAACCTCACTAGCTGGGGAAGCTTGTTCACTCATAGCTATAGGATTTCCGCTATCACCACCGCTACAAATACGCGAATCAATGGGGATTTGTCCCAGTAAAGGCGTTTGTAATTCGGCTGCGAGTTGTTCACCGCCACCACTACCAAAAATATATGTGCGGGAACCACAATCACCACAGATTAGATAACTCATATTTTCCACAATCCCCAGTACCGGCACACCGACTTGGCGGAACATATATATATTACGTCGGACATCTGCAACAGCTACTTGCTGCGGAGTTGTCACTAAAATCACCCCACAAATTGGGCTTTCTTGAATAATCGTAATTTGAGCATCACCCGTACCTGGTGGTAAATCTATTAATAAATAATCTAATTCGCCCCATTCCACATCATTAATAAATTGGGTAATAATTTTGTGCAGTACAGGCCCCCGCCAAGCTAAAGGACGATTTTTTTCTGCCAGTAAACCCACCGACATTAATTTAATTCCTTGTACTTCCAGAGGTAAAAACTTCTCACCTGTAGGAGTCTGAATTACTTCCACATCCGCTTGACCTAAACCCAACATTTGCGGCACATTCGGCCCATAAACATCCGCATCTAATAGCCCAACTTTTGCCCCTTGTAAACTTAAAGCGGCGGCAATATTTACAGCAGTTGTTGATTTACCAACACCACCCTTACCACTAGAAATTCCCAGAGTGATTTTCACCCCAGGAATTGTACAAATTTGAATATAAGTCTTTTTACACCAAGATAGAGACGATAATTTAGTTTCAACTTCTGTTTTTAATTCCTGCTGATGAGAACCAATATATAAACGCAAGTAAACGTAGTCATCAACTATGCGGAGATTCCGCACCATTCCCAAACTTACAATGTCATTTTTTAAAGTTGGTTCGATAACCTGTTTGAGCAGTTCAATTACTTCTTGTTGACTCATTTAAATCTTTGCTAAAATATCTTTTATCCAAGCTTCTTCTTCTGGAAGTCGCTTAACTTTTAAAGGTTGTGTATAATCAATTGCTAAGTCAAATCTAGCACGTTCATACACTTCATTCAGTAACCTTTGCAAGTCAATAATTGGCTCAGATTCCCCTTCATGCAAAGGTATAGGAAAAACCGGAATTGGAGTTTTTAAATCGAAAGTATATAAATCGGCATCAGGTCTGTTGTAGCTGCGACTAACCAAGATACTATAATCTGTAATTTTCACACCCAAAATCGGCATTGGTTCGCCTTGTTTTAAAAGGTCAATTTCTACCAAATTCGTGGCAGAAGCTAAAATTTTCTGTCGTTTGCTTTCGTAAGCAGTTCTACCTTCTTTGGAGATTTTATTTTTAGGAGAAAGTAGTTCAATTACAGCTACTACTTCTTTATTTTGAGTTGCACGCACTTCTAAAAATCTTTCAGTTACCTGTTCAGGGATGGGAAGTTTGACTTTAGTCGGTTCGCTAAGTTTTGCAGCAGTCAAAGTTGTGCTAATATCTGGAACGTTACGATTCGCAAATGCTACATCAGCAATTCCCACCAGTAAGATATCATCTACACTTGTATAAACTCTCTCTTCAATAGAAACTCGGTATTTAGGCGCGATTTGAGGAGTCAAATCATCAGCTATAGCGACAATCAAACGATTATGAACTTGATGCCAAAGTTCAGGCTGTTCTAAATACGGGTTCATTCCAGGAAATGGATTTCCCATTGCACTTTCCCTTAATTATTGATTACTCTCCTGATACTATTTTATCTGTTTGTATTTTGTTAATCGCCCGTTGTGCTTGAATAGCAACTTCCCTATCAGGGTCATCTAAAGCTTGTTGCAGAGGGATAATAACATCAGAATGAGCGAAATTACCAAGAGCAATTACGGCTTCTTTGCGGACATCTGCATATTCATCTATTAAAGCTTGAATTAATTGCGGCATTACTTGAATATCTGGAATTTTTTGTAATGCCTGTGCTGTTGCTTTTCTGACTTGCCAATGTTCATCACTTAAAGCAGTTTCTAAGGCGAAAATTGCCTGATGATTTGCGTGAATAGCTAGAGATTTAGCCGCATTACGCCGCACTTGCCAGTCATGATCATTAGTCAGTGCTTGACTGAGTTTATTAATTACCTCTGTATCTTGCAAATGTCCCAGAGTTAAAGCCGCAGCCCGTCGCACAACTGCTGATTCATCAAAGATTAAATCTAAAGCTTCGGGGCATTTTTCTAGTTGATTAAGATAGCGCAATGTAGTTATTGCGGTTTCTCTTAATTCGGGATTATTTGATTGTAAAAATGGTAATATATAGGGTAAAGATTGAATATCATGAATTTTACGCAACAGCACTAAAATATTGAGTTGTGTATTGATATCATTACTTTGTAGTTTATCTAGTAAAAGTAATAAATCGTCTTGACTAACTAACTCATTTAAAGCTGATGCAGCTTCATTACGAATGTCTTCATCTTGCGAACTCAAACATTCTATTAAAGCAGGAATCGCCACAGGATTAGCAATTTCCCAAAGGGCAGATATGGCTATTTTCTGGACAGCTATATTTTCATCCTTAAGGGCGATAATTAAAGCATCAATGCTCTCTTCGTCACCGAGATGTTGTAAAGTTTTAACAGCTACTAAGCGGTCATTAACATCAGGCGATCGCAACATTTCTAACCATTGATTTAATTCAGAATCAGCACTTATAGACATAATTTTATCTCCCCTCCAACCCTCTGCGCCTCTGCGTGATATAAACTTACATAATTACCGCAACAAAAAAGGAATCTGCACCGTAATAGCATTAGTAGGACATTCCTTTTCACAAGGTAAACAAAACCAACACTCATCATATTTCATATATGCTTTCCCCGTCTCTGGATTCTTAGCCAACACATCTAAAGGACAAACCTCAATACAAGCCGTACATTTTTCCAAACATTTTGATTCATCAACAATGACAGGTACATCTACTCTTTGATTAATTAAAGCCATAACATCATTCCCCAATTTTGTAATTTAGACATTAAATTAATTGCTTATAAAAAGCTAAAGACTGTTTGATATTTGTATAACCAATTTTTTCATAAAATAAATGTGCCTCTTTGCGGATAATATTAGACCGTAAAATTACTCCATCACATTCTTTTAATACAGCCCATTGTTCGATATATTGCATTAAATAACGCCCAATTCCGTGATGACGATAATCTTTATCTACCACTAAGCCTAAAAGAATTACTTGCTTTGGCATAATGAGTAAATCACAAATATGAGCGTGCGCCCAACCAATTACATATTCATTTGCTAAAGTTGCGACATAAACAATATGTTCTGCATCATTTTTAATTTTATTCAGACGTTGCTCTACCTGTTGATTTGTCAAAGAATATCCTAGTTGTTCACCAAGGATAGTAATTCTTTCTGCATCTTTAATATTAGCTTGTTTAATTGTAACTTCTTTAACTAAAACAACTTTATTTACCATAATTATTACCCATTATGATTTATCAAATGTTGTATAAATAAAGCGATATCCTATATCAATCTCTTGCAGATTATGAATTTCGCCATATTTTTTTATCCATTCTCCACTATTTAAATCGGCTGTAAGTAACTCTAATCCTTTTTCTACTAAGTCTTGATTAGCTAACGCAAAAGATGATATACCCGCACGTACTTCGGCTTTCTGATATAATTCTGGTCGTCTCCAAGCTGCGGCGGCGAATAAATCAGATAAGTCGTGTGGTAACAAAAATGGTATGGCTTCAACACGCCTTTTAGTATTCTGTTGAAGCAAATTAATTTGTTCGTTTAACGGTAAAAATCGTAAAGCATCTTCCCACAAAAATGGAAAATAATCATAAAGCCAAATTCTTTGCGCGAGTCTAATATCAAAAGTTAGTAAAACGATTGTTCCATCTCTAATAATTCTTTGCATTTCTTGGAAAGATTTTTCGAGATGCGAAAAGTGATGTATCGCTAAAATACTGATAACACCATCAACAGATTTATCTGGTAAAGCTAAATTTTCTGCATAGCCAGTAAACCACTCAACTTGAGGATGTACAACCGCTTGCTGTCGCATCACAATAGAAGGCTCAACAGCATAAACAAAAAGTCCCTGGTTAGCCAAGGCTACGCTATAACCACCAGTACCAGCACCAATATCAGCGATAACGCTACCTTTTGGTAAATTGAGTAGATTAATTATTGCATTGACGATGCGAATGTCAGGAACGCGAGTTTGGGAATATTGTTTACCAATGGAATTATAAATAGGCATTTTTTTGAAATTTTCAATGGTTAAAAATTATTTGACTAGTTCTAGTAAATTTAAAAGTTGATTGACGATAAATTTTGGTTTAACTTCCTGTGGTAAGGCTTGATTTTTTCTGTTGTAGTAACAAAAATCAATATTGACTTGTGTTGTACCTGCATAGTCATGGCTTAAAGAATCTCCAACATAAAGGACTTGTGCTGGGGTTAAATCTAACTTTGATAAAGCATAGTGAAATATTTCCGGCGATGGTTTAGCAAAACCAATTGCTTCCGAAACTACCACCTCCTCAAAAAAGTGATCAATTCCGGCAGCCTGCATTCTTGGTACTTGTGCTGATACAAAACCGTTGGTAATGACAGCTAACCGATAGTTGCGTTTCAGGACGGTTAAAAGTTCATATACATCAGGTTCTGTTACGGCTGAATGATTAAAAATCTGCCAAAAACTTTGACTGAGGTGATTAGTTTTATCTGTTTTGATATTTAAGTGAGCCAGTGTGCTTTGATAAGATAATTCTGTTATTTCGATAGGTGATAAAACATCTCTCTTTCTCCAATACTGAGAATTATAAGTTTCAAACACTTCTAAAAAATTAGTTTCAGTTATTTCATATATATCTAAAGATACTGCACAATCTGATAACGCGCCAAGGATAGCTTGACGTTCACATAGTTCAAAATTTAATAATGTATTATCGAGGTCGAAAATTATGGCTTGATAACTCATTTTTATTTTATTAGACTCAACTTAAATTTTTATAAATTAATCCAATAACGGGAGATCACTATATCTGAATTTTCCAAAAATTCTTCACTGGTTAATTGACCTTGATTTTTCTGAATTACACGGGCGGAAGCAATATTATCTTTATTACAGGTTAAAAGAACGCGACTCAAACCCATGTTTCTAGCTTTTTCTAAAGTCTTACTCAGTATTTGTGTACCATATCCTTTACTTCTTTGAAGAGGACGAATCATATATCCAATATGTCCTCCTCGATATTCTAAATTAGGTATTAACCAATGACGTAATTGGCTTTCGCCTAGAATTAATTTATTCTGTTCCACTAACCAATACGTTGTCGCAGGTACAAAACCAGGCTTTAAGTCAATACCTCTTGAATTATTTTCTAAGTATTGAATATAAGCTGAAAAATCTTCTTGAATTAACGTTAAATTATTCTGATCAAATAGGCGTGATTCACCATGTTTTTGATATTCTGCTACCATATCAATAAACTCTGAATACAAATCATAAGTTGGTTTAATTAATTCAAGCATTTTACTAATTGAATCTTTGATGTAAGTTACGCTTTCCTAGAATTATTTATTTATGCTTTGACCAAAAGATGAGGAAACCAATTTAACCAGCCACTCCAATTCTGCACAAGATTGGCAAACTCTGTATATCCTGCGGTTCTGGGATGTGCGCCATCATACGATTTTGCCTCCTCTACCCAAATATTGGACTGTTTTAAAGGAGTAAAAACATCAAGGTAAGGTATATTCAGTTCATGACATATTAAAGAGAATTCCTGAGATAAATTTGCTATTCGTTGATTTCTTTGATCCTGCTGATTATCTGCACATGGTGGAGGACTAATCATTAAAACAGGATATAATTTCTTTGCTTCACTTAAGATAATACGGGCATTTTCAATTGATTCGGAAAGTTCGACACGAGTTTTACCATTTTCAATAGTTGTATCATTTACGCCAAACGAAAATACAACTCTACCGTCATATTCATCTGGTAAACGATAAACAGTTTCTCTTAACCAACGCTGTCTTAACTCTGTACTGGTTTCTCGTCTCACTCCTAAATTGTAGTAGGTAATATCATAGCCATTTTTATTAGCATAAACACATATTCTTCCTGTCCAGCCTAGACACTCTGGGTCGCCAGTACCGTTAACAAATGATTCTCCCAGAAAGCATATTCTAATTTGTGATGAATCTGTCATTTTTAGTTAAATTGCAAGTTATATTTTTTTGAAATAACATATTAATAATTAATTGAGTATACTGGATTTATTCATCGTGTAGAGTAAGACGAACGTAAGTGCGATCGTCAGATTCAAGAACTGTACAGGCTGGTTGCGGGTTCATTTTGAATACCTTACTTCACAGTTACATTGTATAGTTCTTTGGTTGTGTCTACTTCGACAATGTAAGGATCTACAGGACGCTTGAACAATACCATTTGTCCTGATTCATCTTTCTTTAAATTGACATGACAGAACCATTCATCATCATTTTTTTCTGGATAATCTAAGCGGTAATGATATAGACCCCAACGAGTTTCTTGGCGATATAATGATGCTCTGGCTGCCATTTCTGCACAGTCTCGAATAAAATGCACTTCCAGAGAACGCATTAATTCATGGGGGTCACGCGCACCCATTAAATCTAAGGTTTGTTGATATTGAACAAATTGTTTTAAACCAATTTCGATTTTATTGCCTGATTTGGGTGGTTGGAGGTAATCATTAACTAAGCGTCTGAGTTTATATTCCACCTGGGTGTGGGGTATGCCATTGGGTCGAGTTAATGGGGCATAAATTCTGGCTTTTTCTATTTCTAAAAACTCGGCATCTGGTTCGATAAAATCTAAATCTTGGATATATTCAATGGCATGAGTTCCGGCTATGCGACCGAACACAAATGCCCCAATCATATAATTATGGGGAACGCTGGCCATGTCTCCGGCTGCATATAAACCGGGAACTGTGGTTTGGGCATTTTCGTTTACCCACACACCAGAAGCACTATGACCGCTACATAAGCCGATTTCGGAAATGTGCATCTCTACGCCGTGGGTGCGGTAATCTTCGTTTCTCCCTTGATGAAAGCGTTCTCTACTCGGTCTTTCATTCGCCCAAAGTATGGATTCAATTTCGGCAATTGTATCCTCATCAAGATGGGTCATTTTGAGTTGGACTGGCCCTTTTCCTGAGTTTAATTCCTTCCAGATTTCCAACATCATTTGCCCACTCCAATAGTCGCAACTAATGAAGCGATTTCCTTCGGCGTTGGCTGTATGTGCGCCAAATGGCCCGGCAACATAGGCGCAGGCAGGGCCGTTGTAATCTTTAATTAGGGGATTGACTTGAAAGCATTCAATGTTGCTGAGTTCTGCGCCTGCGTGATAAGCCATTGAATAGCCATCACCAGCGTTGGTAGGATTTTCGTAAGTGCCGTAGAGATAACCGGAAGCGGGTAAGCCGAGTCTGCCGCAAGCACCTGTACAGAGGATGACGGCTTTAGCTTGAATGATTATATAGTCGCCGTTTCTGACATCAAATCCCACCGCACCAACAGCACGTCCGTTTTTGACTAAGACACGGGTAGCCATGACACGGTTTGTCACTTTGACTTTGTGGCGTTTAACTTGGCGGGTGAGAATGGTTTTTAGGTCTTTACCTTCTGGCATGGGTAAAACATATTTACCGACACGATGCACTTGTTTTAAGTCATAGTTACCTTGGGCATCTTTTTGAAACTTTACGCCCCAGCTTTCTAATTCTTGAATGACTTCGTAACCTAATTTACCGGTTTGATATACGGCTTTTTGGTTGAGAATGCCATCGTTAGCGAGGGTGATTTCCCGGACGTATTGTTCTGGTGTGGAATGTCCGGGGATGACGGCGGTGTTGACTCCATCCATGCCCATAGCGATCGCACCACTCCGACGTATGTTAGCTTTTTCTAATATCAGCACCTCTGCATCAGGATTTGCCTGCTTGGCTTTAATACCTGCCATTGTGCCAGCCGTACCGCCACCAATGACGAGTACATCAGTTTTTATGCGTTGAGTATTGATATCCATAAGTAGGGAGTGGGGAATGGGGAGTGGAAATTACAATTACTACTACAGGTTGGCGTAAGTAAACAGACCACACTTCGACTACTTCGGCTGCGCTCAGTACAAGTACGCTCAGTGACCGGCTGTAATTGCTAAAAAGCTTGTGGTATCGTGATTTTTTCTTTTGCCTTTTGCCTTGTTGTACTAGCCTCTAGCCTTCCAAACAATTTCGCTAACATTGACAGATTTCGGTATCAGCTTGATTTTGTAAAAAGTATCGGCAATTTCCTGCTGTGCGCGAATTACTTCGTCTGTTAGCGGTAGTACGTCGTAGTCTCGGCGTTTTTCTGCCACTTCTAAAACTCCAGCATCAATACCCAATGCTGGCGCGAGAAATTTGGCGACTTCTGTAGGATTATTTTTTGCCCAGTCGCTTCTTTTTTTGACTTGTTCCAACACTGTTTTTAAAGCATCAGGGTTCTTGTCTACAAAAGATTTCGCCGCTAAATAATAACCGCGATTTGGTGCTAACCCAGTTGCATCAGTTAAGGTACGTGCGCCTGTAGCAGCTTGCGCCGCCGCTAAATACGGGTCCCAAATTGCCCAAGCATCAACATTATTACCCTCAAATGCCGCACGCGCATCAGGCGGTTGCAGAAAAGCAGGTTTGATATCGTTGTAATTTACTCCGCCTTTTTCTAAAGCTTTGACTATCAAGTAGTTAGTATTAGAACCTTTGGCAAACGCAACTCGTTTACCTTTTAAGTCTGCAAGGCTTTGAATAGGGGAATTTTTTGGCACAATAATTGCTTCGGCTTTGGGACTCCAAGGATCGTAAGCAACATATACTAAGGGATTACCTGCGGCTTGGGCAAAGATTGGCGGTGATTCACCAGTGTAGCCAAAATCAATACTCCCAGCGTTCATTGCTTCTAACATTGGGGGGCCAGAAGGAAATTCTGACCATGTTACGGAAGCACCACTCGCAGCAACAGCCTTTTCTAAATCTTGTTGAGCTTTCATCGCGCTGAGAATAGTTGCTGCTTTTTGATAGCCAATACGAATCACGACACCTTGATTGGTTGGACTGGAGTTGGCGGTTGGTGTTGCAGTGGAGTTACTCGCGTTGTTGGCAGAACACGCAGACATCACCAAAGCCAACGTCAACCCGCCAGCAAAGAATAAAGCAAATGTGTTAATTCTCAATAGTTCATAATTTTGCAGCACACTGCTGAACATCTTCATCAGTCTATTTGATAGATACTTGATTAACATAGGCATATTCAGGCTATAAGTGATCTAATAATACGTCAAGTCGAGCAACTAACCGTAGTTTGATAGCATACTCACACAAATAGCCGACAATTGCAAGCTAGTAGTTCACCAACCCAATATTGCTGTGTAGACCCTGCAAGGGAGCAGGGGAGCAGGGGGGAATGAAGGTACTCTCTCCCCTGCCCCTCTGCCCCTCTGCCCCTCTGCCAGCCACCACGCAAAGTTATCTTGGCAGACTACTAGTAGTCTGCCAACTCAACTTTGCTAGGTAAGATAGGTGGATATAAGCGTCCCATCTTCTTACGTGCATCAGTAGTCTTAAATCGCCAATTTACACTTTCCTTCCTTGAA
>NZ_JACJRY010000032.1:0-73849 GCF_014697485.1 Anabaena sp. FACHB-83
ATCTTTTCATGGTTCGGTTCCCTTCGAGCGAGCTTCGCTTTGCAGCGCCCCCTCTCTCAGGCACTTATCCAATATAACTAACCTTCCCCTCACTGTCAACCTCTTCTCTAAAAAAATTTTTCTCTCTCCTCTCCATACCTCTACACTTTCTAGGTAAACAGTCCATTGTGCCGGGCATAGGGCAATTTATAAAATAATGTTGTATGGCAGACTCACATACTAGATCATGTAGACCGTTGGTCATGGCAAAGCATCAGGATCAGTTGTGAGCTAGTTCAACAAAGACTATTAATGACTAACTCTGTGACCATTGGTTGCCAACTTTCGCTAAATTGGAAAAAGGTAGACTTAAGGAAGTGTTAAATGTCAGCACAACTGTTACTGGTAGATGATGAACCAGGATTGAGAGAAGCTGTGAAGGATTACTTACAAGAAAGCGGCTTTAGTGTTCAAGTTGCCAGTAATGCCCGTGAAGGCTGGGATTTGATGGAACAGAATAGGCCTGACTTGGTGATTTCTGATATTATGATGCCTCAAGTGGATGGCTATCAGTTTCTGAAACAATTAAGAGAAGACCCACGCTTTCAAACACTACCTGTTGTCTTTTTAACTGCGAAGGGTATGACAGGCGATCGCATTCAAGGCTATCAAGCAGGTGTTGACGCATATCTACCAAAGCCTTTTGATCCAGATGAGTTAGTAGCAATAGTAGAAAACTTGCTGGCTCGTCGTCTTGTTAAGCCTGCATTTACAGGTGAAGACAGTGAAACCCCGGATATTGCCGAATTAGCCAATCAAATCGCGCAAATCAAAGCTCTTTTAACACAAAGAAGTGCGATCGCTCAATCTCCGGCTCCCTTCAAAATCGATTTGACACCAAGAGAGCAAAGTGTTTTAAATCTAGTAGCTGAAGGGCTGATGAATAAAGAAATTGCTCGTCGCTTAGAGACAAGTGTTCGGAATGTAGAAAAATATGTGAGCCGCTTGTTCAGCAAAACTGGTACCAATAGCCGTACAGAATTAGTTCGATTTGCGCTAGAACACGGTCTGGCTAAGTGAAAATTTCGGAGTAATTTTGGGATTTTTCAGCTACTCAGCACTACTAACTTACGCTTAAGCATAAGGCAACCAGGAGCTTTGATAATCAGTAAACTCCTGGTTGAAAAGTCTATAAGAATACATTTTTAATACTGTAGTAAACAAGTATTTTGCCAACCTGGAAAGGTAATACCATTGTGAACTTGAGATTCTAGATTTTGGAAGGGTTGATCGGTTAGCTTTTCCGTAATCTAGCTCTCGTAGTCATTTTCCAAGTTGGTGTCAAGTTTTGAGCCTACCATCCTACCCAAATTATTCAAATACATTAGACATCACAATAAATATCTGCCAGATATTTTGGACTGTTGAGATAGTCAACAACATATAGATAGATTCATTCTGAATGCTATCTCTGGACAAAGCGACACCCTGGGTAGAAAAATTTTACAGGTAGATAAATCTTCCTCAACTGTAAGCATCAAATTATTGATTAGCTACAGGATTGGAGCGAATTTTAGATGCTTGATGAAGTTTTTGTAAGACAACACAAATTTAAGCTTGCAGCTTGGTAGTGAGGTTAAAACCAACTTTATGATGATATGACATAACACAGGGAATGAGCGAACAGCAAAAATTACCTTAATTATGCTTCATTCATCAACTATCGCCATTCAATTGCTGGAGAGTTTAAGAACCAACTATTGAGTGTTATCAGCCGCATTCCGTAAACGCATCAGTTGACGACGCATTTGGGGTGAAGCCTTAAATTCTGAAACTTCCTGCGCTTTCACAGAGGCTTGCAGCGTTTCTAAAAAGTCATCAGAACCTTCAGTTAAAGCGTCTAGTAGTACTTGCAGCAGTTGCTCGCGATCGCCCAGGAGACTCTTTTCCTCAATCAATCGGAATTTGAGATGAATTTCGCATTCATAAACACCGACTTCAATATTATTTATTTGGCGTGGTAATGCTTTCGAGTTCATAAGTTTTGCGGATTTTTTGACGTGGTAGCTATGAAATTGAGGAACTATTATCCCCAGCAAACATCCTTTATCTTTTTTTTTGAATCTATACCGATGTAATTTAAGATTTTCAACTCATCTCATTCTGGGGTTCATTTTTATCTCCTATGTTTTTTCTCACTAGTCTTGCACACCTGAAGTTGTAATCTTCTGCCACCAGAACTGGTTTAGGTAAACCATCACTATTATTCAGTTTTTAAGATTCTATACAATAAAGTTTCTGTAAGAAGTTGTTCTACCTTTTTAAAGGTTTTTACATCAACTTCATCTTAACGTCAATAACAGTTCGAGTTTTTACTGACTTTTTGGTAATTATACGTAAGTAAAATCGCTGTATTTTTTCAATTTAATTAACCCTAGAGGAAACTTCACCATCATTACGTGAAAACACTTGATGTTAGTTTTTTTCATCAATAATTTCAGGAGATTTTGATGAATAAATTTATTAAGAGTAAAATGTTGAGTCGGGGTAGAGAAATATACACTGTTGGAATACTTATTTTAAGTACAAAAGTCAGAATTCATCTGCATCAAAAACCTGAAACTTTTGCATTGTACAAGCGAAAAATGCGGCAGTGAAACAGCCATAGTCAACAATTCAGTCAAAGCTTACGTATAAAAATCAAAAATTAGCAGCTTAAGTAATGGTATGTAGGTATAAATGATTTATTTGCACACAAAACGAGTTTGGCAGTACTAGCTATAGCCACACTCAAAAATCTCACCCAAAAATGAGATAGGAAGAGGCAGATGTATGGTGAGAATAATAATTAACTACTGATGAATTAATGAAAGCTTATGGATAGAGCAGATTTTAGGGCTGGGCAACCGTCTACAATGATTTCAGTGTAATCAACTGAAACCTTTACACCATTCTATGGACAACCCAATGCTGCTCAAGTCCACAACCCGCCATATCCGCATTTTTGCGGCAGAAATTGACCGGGATGGCGAATTAGTTCCCAGTAATCAAGTTTTAACGTTGGATGTTGACCCAGACAACGAATTTAATTGGAATGAAGATGCTCTACAAAAAATTTATCGTAAATTTGACGAATTGGTAGAATCTTCTAGTGGTGCAGACCTGACAGACTACAACTTACGCCGCATTGGTTCAGATTTGGAGCATTACCTGCGATCGCTCCTCCAAAAAGGCGAAATCAGCTACAACCTATCTGCTCGCGTTACAAATTACAGTATGGGAGTTCCCCAAGTGGCTGTAGACAATAAGTAGTAGCAACCTGTACAGCAAGCACAGAGCTACAAATCAATAGTAATGAAGACTTTGCATCCTCAGCAACCAGAATAAAAGTTGTCCGATCAGCTCTGGTTAGTGCATAAGTTTGATTATTCAATAGTCAAGAGATAGGAGTGATGTGTATTCTCACTCCTATCTCTTTAGAAATGTCCAGTTGTTGCTGCTATATACCATCTTATAATCGATATATATTCATCAAGCTATGTTTGAAAACCATCTCTGAGAAAATCAAAATTTTTACTTTTTTAACAGTTAGCAAAATTACATCGTCTCATAGAAGACAAAATCATCAGAATTCCGAAACCAAGAGCCATAAGTCAGAATGTGGAAGGAATTTCACAATTTTTTCTGCTTCTGGTAACTATTCTGACTACTTGGATTCTGGGTAATAAAACAAAAATTTTTCGTATCCTGGCTTTAGCAGATTAATAACTGCAATTTAGCTAGTTTAACAACTAACTTTTCAATTCTTAAATAAAATTAATTTACAGTTTGTAACTGAGCAGCCCATCTATTTCAGTAAAGCACATCAAAGAAGTTTATCACCCAGATTTCTGGGTAAATTTGGAGATTTTTAACTTTAACTAAACCATATTGACTTATAAATTAAAGAAATAGTTGTATTATGTATGGCTTTCTAATGCTCTAATTAACTCAAAGCACCCAATTACAGATAAGTAAAGGTTAAGCTTTGTTGACAGACTGAAAGTTAGTTGCACTGGCAACGGAAAGTCACAGAACAAGAAAAGTTATGATGAGGCTGTAGAATTGGCCAAGGAGTGTGATATTTGCATAAATTCTTTCAATCAAGTATTAGCATTGACTGGTGTTTCCCAGCTAGAATCATGATCCCCAGTGGGATATGTCTGTCTGTTTGCAAGAACAAGAGCAGCCTAATACTGCTCACTGCCTATGGTTTTGAAGAAATTGCCAATCGCTAATCAGTGCGAACACTATGGAAAATGATGCGGCAACCCTCTACTGCCCAAATGAACTTTGTCAGGCTGCCAACCCCCTGACGCATAAGTTTTGTCAACGATGTTCTACACCCCTACCCAAACGATATCTCTGGGTTGTGGGTGATGTTCTAAATGTGGGTAGTCCTGGAGAAATATTAGCCGATCGCTATTTAGTCCTGAATAAATCTGTTGTTTTAGATACTAAGCCTGGCTTACTCCCTCACGGATTAGAAACAGAAAACTTAGAAACAATTAGAGCTTATTTGAGATTAATTCCCTACCGCTTACATATACCCCAGGTGTATGGAGTATTGTCTTTCAAAGACGGACGCTCTCGTAAAGAAATTTTACTTTTAGAAAAACCGCCTTTATTCACAGAGCCGACGACAGACTCTCAATTAAGATTGTGTCCGCAGTTAACTACGGCGTGGCGCAATGCGACATCTATACGTCAACTGAATTGGCTCTGGCAATTAGCCCATCTCTGGCAGCCTTTGGCGAGTGAAGGTGTGGCTTCTAGCTTGCTGGAAGCTCACTTGTTAAGGGTGGAAGGGCCGTTAGTTCGCTTGTTAGAATTGCGTGTTGACACTGCAACACCAACATTATCTGACTTAGGAGAATTTTGGCAGCAGTTATTACCAGACACCAAACCAGTCATTGCCGAATTTGTTAACCAAGTTAGTAATTATCTGATTCACGGAGAAATCAATTCGGCGGAAGTGCTAATCTCAGTTTTAGACCAGGGATTAGCAGAATTAGGGGAATTGCAATCGCCGAAAATTAAAATTATCACCAAAACGGACACTGGCCCAAAACGCCAACGCAACGAAGATGCCTGTTATCCCCCAAGTGGCACAATGTTGAGTAAACCGCCGCAAGCTACAGCATTGGCTATTGTCTGTGATGGCATTGGTGGACATGAAGGCGGTAATGTCGCATCTAATTTAGCAATTGATACTATTCAGCAACAAGTTCAACAACTCACCAAAGTTCCTTACAACCATATAGACCCCTCACTGCTGCTGGCAGACTTAGAGCAAGCTGTGGCAGTTGCTAATGATAAAATTAGCCAGCGCAATGACAGTGAAAATCGCCAGGGGAGAAAACGTATGGGTACAACCTTGGTGATGGCATTGCCAGTAGCCCATGAGATGTATATTACCCATGTTGGCGATAGTCGCGCTTATTGGATTACACGGGATGGTTGCTACCAAGTTACTTTGGACGATGATGTTGCTTCTAGGGAAGTACGCTTGGGATATGCTATTTACCGGGAAGCGGTGCAACAGAGTGGTTCGGGTTCCTTGGTTCAGGCATTAGGGATGAGTTCTAGTACAGCATTACATCCAACAGCACAGAGGTTTATTTTGGATGAAGATGCTGTGTTTCTGTTGACATCTGATGGCTTAAGTGACTTTGACCGTGTGGAAGAATACTGGGAAACAGAAATTTTACCAATTTTGACAGAAGAAACAGATTTAGTCACAGTTGCTGATAAATTACTGGAAATTGCCAACACTAAGAATGGTCACGATAATGTAACGATCGCTTTAGTTCATTATCAAGTTAAATATGTTGAGCCAGAACTTACCTTAAAAGCGGTGATTGTTGAACGTCCTAGTACCACAACCGCTAAAGTTGCACCGAAGCCTTTACAACCAACTTTACTAGAAGATATTTCTGAGCAGAAAACTTTAATCCCCAAACATAAATCTACTTCTCTTCAACAACTGCCACTGCATTTGATTGTGCCAATGATTATTGCGATCGCCGCAGGTTCTTTAGGACTACTGGTGCGTGGACTGTTTATGTCACCACCGTTCTTAACTACAGATCCTAGCCCTACTGTACAGCCAACTCCTACTGCTACAAATGAGCGATCGCTCAATAACCTTGCTCCGGGTTGGGTAATTACAAATAGTCAAGCAATCACTTTGGATGATCAGAAGTTAGAAACTGGTAGTTTTCTGCAAGTGGTTGAAGTCGAACCGGGAGATACACCCAATGCTCAGGAATCTGTGATTCAATTGCGACTTTGCTCTGCTGAAAATACCTCATCTCCTCAACCTAACAAACCACTGCGTGTTAAGTTAGCCCAACTGCAACGTCAAGGCATTTCTGTACTCCAAGCCAACGAAACCAGTAGTTGCAATAACTTATCCCAATTGCCAGATAGTTAAACTCCTGTATTTACCAAGGTGAAAATGCAACAAATACTCGATAAACTTGTAAAAGCCTGGAATAATACATTTAATCACTAGATTTAAAATTTCCAGGCGAAGAGTTTTCCTCATGGAAAATTATTATCGCAAGTCCTTGGTTTCTACCTTTTAATTTAAAGAACCCATGCCATCCCTGAACTTAGCGATCGCCCGTCTCATCAATACTGGCACAGATAGCTTTGCCATTTGGGTGGTCAAAGCTCCCTACCCTAGTGGCTATGTTCTGCGTGACTGTGTATGGCCTGCTGATCTGAATCAAGTTTGGCAAGAGTGGCAGCAAATGTTTGCTGGACACAGTGGTTTAAATGTTATAGCCAACACAGCACCTCAACCTGCTAACCCACTCGCGTTGAATTTAGGTACCACTAATTCCGGTCACATGCCTGGTTATAGTGGTCGTCTGATGCAATACTTAGGTCTGTATTTGTGGCGCTGGGTATTTGACGGGCCAATTCTCAGCAGTCTCGAACGCAGTTGTGGAATTGCGATGGGACAGGACACACGTTTACGCTTTCAAATCGAAATTCGTGACCCAGATTTGATTGCTTTACCTTGGGAAATTATGCAGCGTCAACCCGGACAAGCCGCGATTTCGCTTTCCCAGGATTTACTGTTTAGTCGTACCACTAGTGAAGTTGAACCACTGCCATTTTTACGCACGGATCAGGCCTTAAATATCTTGCTGGTATTAGGTCATGATGAAAACTTGGCACTAGAACAAGAAGCAAAAATTTTGCAACAAATCTTGGAAAATCAGCCGCCAATCAACCGCAATTATTCTGGGTTTGCGCCTTGTATGGTTAAAACGCTGATTCAACCAACACCCCAAGAGTTGATTCAAGAATTAGAAACGAAAGCTTACAATATATTTTTTTACGCTGGTCATGGCTTGCCTGGGCCAGATGGAGGATTGTTATTTTTGCGTCCCAATAAGACGCTCAATGGCATAGAATTGGCGCAAGTCTTAACTCGGAGTGGTTTAAAATTAGCCGTTTTTAATGCTTGTTGGGGAGCGCAACCAGCAGCAGTCAATCACCAAGCAATTCCCGCCAGTAGTTTAGCAGAAGTACTCATTCGGCATGGTGTACCAGCAGTTTTAGGAATGCGGGATGTGATTGCTGACCATGAAAGCCACAGTTTTATTCAAGCTTTTGCTGAGGCTTTGCGATCGCGCAAACCCATCGATGAAGCTGTGGCAGAAGCTCGCCAAGAAATGTTAACACTGTATAAGTTCAACCAACCTGCTTGGACTTTACCAGTTCTGTATTTACATCCAGATTTCAATGGCGAACTTGTTAAAAGCATTGATGAGGGAATTACAGAGTTACCAGATATCTCAATTATTAATGTAAATCGTGCTAGTTCTAGAGCTTGTTTGCGATCGCTCTCCCCAGGAGGTAGAACTTGGTTTTTACGTGTCGGTGTAACTCGCATTGGTCGCACTCAAGACAACGATATTATAATTCCTGAACCATCAGTTTCTAAGCGTCATGCCGAAATTTTATGTCGTAATACTTATACTGGTAACACTCCAGTACAAACTTATTATTTACAGGATCTCTCAACTTACGGTACAACTTGGTGTCTGAGTGCTAATGGCTGGCAACAAATTCTCCGGGAAGAAGTACTATTACAACCTGGAGCTAAGTTAAAGTTTGGCAATTCTGGCAGTGAAACTTGGGAGTTTATTATTGAAAATTAAGCCTTCTTTCAGAATAAAAATTACTGTGAACTGTATACTTCACGCTTCACGCTTACTTTATGAAATTTTTTCCGATTCAATTACTAAATAAAAATCAGGTTCATTTTTGCGGAAATTCTAATTTCCAACTTGTAGCAGTCAGTACTGCTAAATAATTCATCAGGAGTCAAAACAATGATTAACAAATTCGACAATTCCAACAATATCCCATCGTCGCCCACTCAAACTGAATTAGAATTCCTCGAACTACTGCTAAAACCCGAAGATGGGACTTATCCTTGGAATCCTGCCGATGAGCAAGCTGAAGCATATTTTGATGAATTAGAACAGCAGTTTGCGATGCAAGATGTCCTAGAAGAAGAACTACATACTAGATCCCAATCTTTTTACGCCAAGCTAGATGGGTTATGGTCTCAGGTGACAAACTGTGCTGATTACAAATGTAATACAAAAGTCAGCATTTTTGACAGTCTTTGTGAAACTTTACATAGTGCCTTTGCGGCTGGCGTACCCACAGGCTGGTTAAATGCGATCGCCCAAAAAGCCACAGAAGTGACAGCTATGCAGCAATCAATCAGCGAACAACTAGTGCAATGTGTTCAAACAGTATTACCTGCATGGGAAACCGACGATATAGAAATTTTTGCTCGTCCTTATGCTTATGCGATGCGTAGTAGCGACAAACAAAGCCTGACATCAGTTATGAATAAAATTAAAAATCGAGATTGGGCAACTTTATCAGAAATCGAGCAAGCTAAAGTGAGTGTGGCGATCGCTTACTATGCACTCAGACAAATAGATAAGTTAGAGACAGAAGCTTAATCAGAACTTTTTCAGACTTTCTATCTATGAACTAAGATTCAATTTCTGTCGATAGTGTGAATGCTGCTAATGCTAAAGTTTCGATATGAACTTAACTTTAGATAAAATACTTCCAGAATAAAGTCAAGTTAAGACAATCTTCCCAACAAAGCAATCTATCTTGAGATAGAAAAAACTGGGCAGAAAGCAAATTTATGACTTCTACCCTGATCGGTTAGGTTTGCGAGATATTTATTTAGGGCCGAGAAAGCGAGTTGCAAAATTTTGCGATCGCGTTGGTGATAATGCCCTCGCCTTTAAAATTGCTGCCATCAACACAGCGTAAGCTAAAACTCCAACCACCACCAATAAAAAAGCGTTAATCGAACCCAGCGCGTTCCATAAAGCATGAAGTACAGATGCACTTAAGTAGCCGATAGAAAGAATTTGCCAACCCTGACTGGGTTTGAGAACAGCCAACCCAATAAAATATCCCAGATAGCCACTGTAAGCCATGTGACCCGCAACCGAGCCTAAAACACGGGGAATCAGCAATTGTAACCCGGCTAATTGACCAGCCGCACCAATACCAACCTGTTGACTCACATTTTGAGTGATATCTGGTACATACTGTCCCAGAGTTTCTAAAAGTGTGAAACCCAAAGCCGAAGCTGTGCCGAGAAGAATACCATCCAAAGGTTCCCACACACCAATATGTTCGCGCCAAGGTGAAGGTAATTTACTACCGATAAAATATGCGCCTAAGATTGGCAACGCCTTGAGCAGTTCTTCCATCAACCCTGCACCAAAGAACATCCTGATGAAAAGTTCTGTAATCGTAGCATCTTGAGCGGCGGCTAAGTTCCCTGGCAAGACTACACGAAAAATAAAGATAAATAAATCTAAAATTGGACTCAGCAAGATTAAAGCTGTAGTCAGCGCCGTACCAATGAGAACCCACCAAGGCTTAGGCTTACCACAAAGTTGATAAACAAAGTAGTAAACCACAAAGCCAATGTAACTAGCCACAATAACTTGGTTAGCCTGGGGTCTACCAACAGTAGCAAACATCAGCACTACAAAAACTACTGTAAGTATTCCGGGAACAAGGTAAGCCTTACGAGTTAAATCCTTACCAGTAGAAATAATCGGAAAAAGTTGTGTAAAGCTAACTGAATCAGGTTGTTTGATTTGGGTGTGGTTTTGAAAGTTAGCAGCAGAAGGCAATGATGCGTTTTGTTTCGTCATCATTGTTGGTTGAGGTATCAAGTCATACTCAAAAATAAATTGTGGCCCATCACTACCTAAACCAATGCGATCGCCTGATTGTAATTCTTGACATCCATAAAAACGTTGACCATTGAGATAAGTACCATTAGCACTGTTTAAATCGCAAATTACCCAAGTAAATTTATTGTCTGGAGATGAAGAGAGAGGGCGAACCGCAGCATGACGACGAGATACCATTCGATACATCATGGCATCCAAGACAACCTGACAGCTGGGGTCACGTCCAATTACCATCTCTTTACTTGCGTGTAGCGGGTAACGAGATTCTGAACCAAAAGCTGCTGCATTACCAGACACCAGCCGCAGAAAAGCGTTATGTCTTGCGTTTTTGCCTGTCATCGAGTTAGAGTGTCTTCCCAAACTAATTCATAAAATATTCTGGTAGGATGACTTAACCTTAGCCATACCGACAGCAGAATTACTAAATCCACTATAGCTTTAGTTTCTGCTCAGAAATTCAAAATTTTCTCATGCAAAATTTAAAATTATCTAACTTCATATTGACAAGCATTATGGCTATTTTTAGTGTCTTATGTACCTGTTTGTTGGTAAATATTTCTCCTAATACATAGATTTTCTGTTATGCAAAGCCCACCACCAAAAAATGTGCAGTAATGGTTGAAATTTTTAGTAGTGTTGACAACATATTGAGGCATTTATAGCAATCTCGTTCTTTAAAAGGCAATACGGTTCAGTTAAGGTAATGAGAGTTGATTTCTCAATTTCTGCTCTACCTATCAAATAATGAGCAAGATTTGGGGGAGAATCCCCCACGCCCCGGTTGGGTGACGGTTGCGTCCCTCAGACCCCCTCCAAAATCATTTTTTCATTTGTTGTCGAGTCATCATTTGTTGGTTTTATTGTAATTAAGTTTTCTTATCTTAACTGTATAGGACTTACGCATAAAAACGAAAAATCAAGGGTTTTGGGGAGGGTGTAGGAGTGCACTCACAAGTGTAGGTTTTTAACAGAGTGATGAGTAGCGACTCTAAAAATCACGATTTAATGAGAGTTCCACCCCCCTCACACCCTTACACCCCTACACCCTAAATCAAGGTTTTTGGGGCATAACGTAAAAAACCTACACCTGTCAGGTAGGAGTGCAGGGGTATATGTATCTAAGACCCTTACACCCTTACACCCAATCTTCATAGACAATCTTTGCGCGTACGTCCTGCTATATTCTTAAACTTGGGCAACTTCTGGATGTTCAATTTTAGTACCAAGTACTTTGAGAAACTCTGCCAACCAACGGGAATGTGCAGGCCAAGCTGGTGCAGTGACTAAATTTCCGTCTACTATCGCTTCATCAACTGGAATTTGGACATAATTACCACCAGATGCACGCACATCTGGACTACAAGCTGGATAAGCTGTACAATTTTTACCTTGCAACACATCAGCCGCAGCTAACAACTGTAAGCCATGACAAATAGCAGCAACTGGTTTATTGGTTTGAGCAAAATGACGAGTAATGTCTAATACCTGTTGATTTAAACGAATATATTCTGGTGCGCGTCCTCCAGGTATAACGAGCGCGTCATAAGTATTAACATTTACTTCGGCAAAAGTAGCGTTTAAAGTAAAGTTGTGTCCAGGTTTTTCAGTATAAGTTTGGTCGCCTTCAAAATCATGAACTGCGGTTCTGACTTTTTCACCAGCTTTTTTGTCTGGACAAACAGCATGAACAGTGTGTCCTACCATTTGCAAAGCTTGGAAAGGAACCATCACTTCATAATCTTCCACAAAATCGCCCACCAGCATCAAGATTTTTTTAGCTGCCATATTTTGTTATCCTTTTCGTCAATGGTCATTTTTTATTTGTTAACGGTACTTTAAAAAATAAATGATTTAATTTATTTACTCAACAAAACTTATATCTATAGGAATTACGTAAGTGTCACAATTGGTGGTTGGTGCGTGACGCTATAAATCTGATGACTACGTTCAAATCTTCTCATTGAGTCACGCACCCTACAGAAAAAATATACCAGTTGCGTAAGTTCTAATCTACCTTGTCTACCTTGTCCACCTCGTCCCTAAATATAAAGTGCGAACTACAAATTTATTAAAGCAGATGAAATTCTTCTATAGCATGGGGAAAATTTTTATTTTCATGGCTGGGACGGCTGAGTTTAATTAAGGCAAATCTTTGCAAGGGGGTTAAAGCCACCCACTGTTCTAGACTCAAGTTGACCCCTAATTCTTGAGCTTTTTCTTGTAAGTTGGTGGGGATGGTACTAGAGTCCATCCAAGCAGGATAAGCATCTACAGGTAGTTGTCCTACAGGTGTACCTGTTTTTTCTAAAATTAGTTGTTGCAGATATTCTTTGTAAGCGTCAATCTCTGTTTGTGTAGTGCAAGGTAATTCTAGTACAGCTTCACGCTCATCTTGCGTCATTTGTAACCAATCTGATAGCTTGAGTTTAATTCCGCAAGTATCTAATTTATATCTCACTTGCATTGGTATGCAACGTAGAGAATTTACAAAATCTGCTTCAAAATTAAAAAAGGTTGTCATGTTTCAACTAATAAAAAATATATATGTAAGAGTATTTCATCTGCTGATTATAATAAAAATTTTTATATAAATTACTTTTAAATGTAAATTATCTAATGAGATTGTTTGGAATTACTAGAACGAATGATTAAATAACTGATAGATAAAGCTAAAATGGCAATTCCTAAGCCAATTATATCAATTCCTGTAACTTTCTCTAAGTCAAGAATAATAATTTTACGAGCAACAGCAATTAAAGAAGTGACAATAACTAATTCTACTTGGAATACGTGTTTGCGTAGATAAGCTGTGATATTTTCGAGAATTTCTAAGGCAATTAGGATATTTAAGAACAAGCCAAATATTTTAAATAATGTTGTATTGAATTTACCATAGGGAGTATCAAATAACTCTTTAATCAAAAAAATTCCTAAATCTCCGATCGCTACTAATATTACTAGCACCATTAACACAGATAAAACCTTAGAAACTATTACCTCGACATTCTCGATAACGTGCATGAAGCCTTCATCGGTAAATACTCCGAAGATGTTTTTGAATAGTTTTTTCATCTGCTGCATCCTGGTTTTAGTTCAACAAGTAATTGGTAATAATGTAGATATAGTCAGTCAATATCAAGAATTACGACATAATATCTTGATGTCTGCTGTAATCAAGATTTAAGGATGAGTTTTGTAAATCCTCACCATTGACTAATATCTATTGATTTAATGACTCAATTACCAATTTATTGTTTAAGGATATACCAAGCAGATCACCATTGTGACGATTGGAGTTGATAATTTTTGCTGGTGACTTCCACAGAAATTGGTGCTAGTTGGACTGCACAAGCTTTTAATTCTGGTTGCAGAGAATCTGGACAAGCTTCGGAATGGGTGAGGGCGTTGGCTTCAGCTTGATTTGCCCACAGTGCGCCCCAGTGCATCGGCACAAAAACTGTACCGGGTGCGATCGCCTTAGTCACTTTTGCGGGAAAATGAGCTTGACCACGCCGCGATCGCACTTCGATTACTTGATTATCACTAATTTCCAACTTCGCCGCATCACGGGGATGAATTTCAATGAATGGTTCTGGGTGCATTGAGCGAATTTTTTCAATGCGACCTGTGCGCGTTTGCGTGTGCCAATGTCCGTAAAGTCGTCCTGTAGTTAATATAAAAGGATAATCGGGGTCTGGTGGTTCGGCTAAACCTTTGGAGTAATAGGCCCCGAACCGCGCCCGACCGTCGGGGGTGTGGAAGTGTAGGTCTGTGTAGAGTCTTTTTGAGTTGGAGGGTGTAGGGTGTAGGGTGTAGGGTGTAGGGGAAGAAGATGTTTTATCCCCATTCCCCACTCCCCATTCCCCACTCCCCGTTTCTGGATGCGGCCAGTGGGTTGGGCCTTGTTTTTGTAATTGTTCATGACTAATTCCTGACATATCGCATGGGCGATTTTTGGTGAGTTGGGTAAATTCGGCGTAAACTTGGGCAGAGTTGGCAAAGTTAAACTTATCGGCAAAACCTAACCTTCGTCCAACTTCCGCGAAAATTTCCCAGTCGGCTTTGGCTTCTCTTGGTGGTTGGCGGAATGCTTGACATAAACTAACGCGGCGTTCGGAGTTGGTCATTACGCCTGTTTTTTCACCCCATTGGGCAGCAGGTAACAGCACATGAGCATAAGCGGCGGTTTCGGTGGGGTAATATGCGTCTTGGTAAATGGTGAAAGGCGATCGCAATAAGGCTTTTTTTGTCCGTTCCAAATCTGGCATACTGACAGCTGGGTTAGTAGCTGCAATCCACAGTAAACCTACATCGCCAGTTTCTAAGCCTGTAATCATATCCCAAGCCGTTAAACCAGGAACAGAAGAAATTTGTCCGCGCTTCAGTCCCCAAAAATCTTCTACTTCGGCGCGATGCTGGTCATTTTTCACCAAGCGATAACCAGGTAATAAATGCGCTAAACCTCCAGCTTCTCTACCTCCCATCGCATTCGGTTGACCAGTTAAAGAAAACGGCCCCGCCCCTGGCTTACCAACTTGTCCTGTCATCAAGTGGAGGTTAATAATAGTCCTCACCTTGGCTGTCCCTTCACTTGATTGGTTCACACCCATCGACCACAAAGACAATACCTTTTGCGCTTGACCCCAATAACGGGCGGCTGTTTCTAAATCTTCAATGCTGATACCACATTGACGCGCTGTTACTTCTGGAGAATAGTGACGGATGACTTCTGCATAAGCTGAAAAATTGCTGGTACAGTCATCGATAAAGCCAACATCGATGTAGTTCCAACGCATTAATAAATGGGCGATACCATTTAACAAATCGATATCTGTACCGGGACGAATTGCTAAATGTAAATCTGCGGCTTCGGCGGTGGGTGTGAGACGGGGGTCAACCACCACCATTTTTACTTTGCGGTTTTTTTTGTGGTATTTAGCCAGTCGGTTAAAAATAATGGGATGACATTCTGCGGTGTTAGTCCCAATTAAAAATGCACAGTCAGTTAACTCTAAATCTTCGTAACAACAGGGCGGGCCATCAGCACCAAAACTTTGAATATATCCAGACACAGCACTGGACATACATAAGCGTGAGTTCGCATCAAAATTATTAGTTCCTAAACAGCCTTTTAAGAGTTTTTGGGCGATGTAATAGTCCTCAGTTTGGAATTGACCAGAACCGTACATACATATAGCTTCTGTTCCTTGAGTGAAGCGTACAGTTTGAATGCGGTTGATGATCAGATCAAAAGCTTCATCCCAACTAACTTGGCGGAACTCTTGATCTAAAGAATCCCGCACCATTGGGTAATGTAGTCTATTTTTATCTAAAGATTCGGCGATCGTTGCACCTTTAACACACACCATACCTTGGCTTGATGGGTGAGATTTATCACCCCTGACTCGCCAAGTCGGATTTCCTTGACTATCTCGGTTAGTTGCTTTATTAAGTTGGGCTGGTGGCGACACTTCTAAACCACAGCCAACACCACAATAAGGACAAACAGTTTTAGTAAATTCACTCATCTAGCTACACCCAATTTATCGGTGCTTATTGGCTGGTTGATTTTTTATGAACCAACAGCATCCCTATATTCCCATTTATCTCGAAATTCCTTACTTTCAGAACTTACGCAAAATTATGAAAAAACGAACCGCAAAGGGCGCAAAGGACACGAAGTTATAAGAGTTTGAGAGAGTTCTTGCGTAAGTCCTAAGTTTCTCACTCTTCTTTGCGCCTCTGCGTCTTTGCGTGAGAAAAAATCTTACTCCTCATCATGAGCAAACCGACGATAGAGGAAATCTAGAGCATAGTTCCGCAAGTTGTAGTATTCTGGGTCTTCCATGATGCGGCGGCGGTTGCGGGGACGGGAAAAGGGAATTTCTAACACTTCACCGATTTGAGCGGCTGGGCCATTGGTCATCATTACTACTCTGTCGGCTAAGAACAGCGCCTCATCAATATCGTGGGTAATCATCAAGACGGTAACTTGATGGTCACTCCAGATTTGCAGTAGTTCTTCTTGTAGTTCTTCTTTGGTGATTGCGTCTAATGCACCAAAGGGTTCATCAAGAATCAAGACTTGGGGACGGATGGAAAGAGCGCGAGCGATCGCCACTCGCTGTTTCATCCCGCCAGAAATTTGATGCGGTTTCTTATCTGTGGCTTCTGTCAATCCCACCATTGCTAAGTGTTCTCTAACAATGGCGCGTTTTTCGGCTTGGGGCTTTTTGGGAAATACAGAATCTACAGCCAGATAAACGTTTTCAAAGACACTCAGCCAAGGTAGTAAGCAATAGTTTTGAAATACCATCATCCGGTCTGGGCCTGGTTCGGTGATGGGTTGGTCTTGTAGCATGACAACGCCATCAGTGGGTGTGTTGAAGCCAGACACCATATTGAGGAGAGTGGATTTACCGCAGCCAGAGTGACCAATTAAGCAGACAAATTCGCCTTCACGAACTTTGAGGTCAATCCCATCAAGGACGGTGTAGGGGCCTTCGGGGGTGGGGTAGATTTTGCTTACGCCTTCGATGACGAGGAAGTTATCTGCTTTGGTTTGTGGTTGTTGGAGAGTTTTGTTTATGATTTGCATGATATTTTCCGAATTTATTATTTTTTCACGCAGAGGCGCAGAGGCGCGGAGAGTTACAAAGGACGAATGACTAATGACTAATGACTAAATAAATACTTCTTCTATACGGATGTCTCGTTTGATTTCTAGACTTTTGAGGTATTCTAGGGGTTCTGAGGGGTTAAAAACTTTACCGTCAAATAGGTGAATTGGGTCGTCGTAGCCGGTATCGAGTAAGCCGAGGTCACGGGCAGCTGCACCAAATATATCTGCGCGACAGACTCTTTCGATAATTTCTAGCCAGTTTTTGGGGAAGGGTGTTAAGCCCCAGCGTGCTAGTTGAGTGACCATCCACAAGATTTCGGTGCGGTTGGGGTAGTTGGTTTTGTTGAGGTAAAACTGGTTATAGGCGGTGAGTGATTGGGGTTGAGTACCGTCGCCGCGATCGTAAGGGTCAATGAAGCCAGGACGGGCGTAGGCTGGGTTGAGGTTGAGGTATTCAGGACGACAGATTAATTTGAGAATTTCTTCGCGGTTGCGGAGGTCATCACAATATTTGCACGCTTCTAACAGGGCTTTGATTAGGGCGAGATAAGTTTCGGGATATTGCTGCGCCCAGTCTTCGCGCACACCTAATACTTTTTTGGGTTGTCCTGACCAAATTTCTAGGGCGGTGGCTGCAACAAAACCGACATCATCATGAACCGCCATATAATTCCAAGGTTCGCCAGCACAGTAACCGTCGATGGTTCCGGCTTTGAGTTGAGCGACCATTTCTGTAGGTGCGATCGCAGTTAAGCTAACATCTGTATCAGGATTAATCCCGCCAGCCGCTAACCAATAACGCAGAATTAAGTTCTGCATGGATGTGGGATGAACTACACCCAAGGTCAAAATTCTGTCAGGAGCAGCGTTAATGGCTGTTTTGAGGTCGCTTAGATTTCTCACACCTTCGCTATACAGTCTTTTGCTTAAGGTGATAGCGTTAGCGTTGCGGGAAAGATTCAGCGCGTTGACAACCGGAATTGGTGTTTTACCACCTGCGCCTAAAGTTAGTGCTAAGGGCATTCCTGCAAGCATTTGGGCTGCATCTAATTTACCTGTCGCCACACCTTTGGCAATTTCATTCCAATTGCTTGCACGGTTGAGGGTGACTTCTAAACCATATTCAGCAAAGAAGCCTTTTTCTTGGGCGACGATTAAAGGTGCAGTGTCAGTTAAAGGTAAAAAGCCGATTTCTAAGTTGACCTTTTCCAACCCTCTTGGGGATACCGCCACAGGTGCAGCTGCTTTTTGCGCTTGGCGTTTCTTGGCTTGCTTTTGTTGATTGAGGAAGTAAATCATCTCATTCCGCAGATTGTAGTAACTGGGATGATTGACGACTTCCAAACGCTGACGGGGGCGAGGGATGGGTACTTCCAGGATTTGCCCAATGTGCGCTTCTGGGCCATTGGTGAGCATAACGATGCGATCGCTCAACAATAATGCTTCATCCACATCATGAGTTACCATCACACAAGTAACATTATGCTCATTGCAGATTTTCATCAATTGTTCTTGCAAACTACCCCGTGTGAGCGCATCTAAAGCACCAAAAGGCTCATCTAACAATAACAACTTCGGACGAATTGCCAAAGCACGGGCTATTGCTACCCGTTGTTTCATCCCGCCAGATAACTCACTGGGACGCTTCTTAGCTGCTAGACGCAAGCCCACCATATCGATATGTTCTTCGATGATGCGGGTGCGATCGCTTTTCGACTTATTTTGATAAACCTCATCCACTGCCAAGGCTATATTTTCCCGCACATTTAACCAGGGGAGCAGCGAATAATTTTGAAACACCACCATTCTGTCTGGACTCGGTTCTCTAATCTCCTTACCTTCCAAAGTCACACCACCAATACTGGCTCTATCTAAACCCGCAATAATATTAAGTAAAGTAGACTTTCCACAACCAGAATGTCCAATTAAAGAAACAAATTCCCCTTGGCGGATTTTCAACTCAATATTCTTCAGTGCAATGTATTTACCACCATTCGGTAAATCAAATATTCTATCAACGTGGTCAACTTCAACAAAAGTAGTCATTTGTCATTTGTCCTTTGTCACTTGTACTGAGCGACTTGCCTTGAGCGAAGTCGAAAGAAGCCGAAGTATTGGTCAAATATTTCTCGTACCTTTTCTCTCTAAACTTCTTCTTCGCGCTCTTCGCGCCCTTTGCGGTTCGTTTAACAGAGAATTATGAACTCTTGACTACTTCTGTTCAGCCACAACCTTACTCGCAATAAAACCAACCAATCTATCCAATATCAACCCCACCAAACCAACATAAATCAACGCCAAAATAATCTCACTCAAATTAGTTTCTGTAGTCGTGTTGTAAGCATCCCAAATAAACGAGCCAATACCCACACCACCTACCAACATTTCCGCCGCCACAATTGCTAACCAAGATAACCCAATCCCAATCCGTAACCCTGTAAAAATATAAGGCACAGTCGCCGGAAATACAATTTTAAAGAAATACTTTGGCCCTTTGAGTTTTAAAACTCTAGCTACATTCACATAGTCTTGGGGAATTTGCTGTACACCCACTGTAGTGTTAATAATAATCGGCCAAATTGACGTAATAAAAATCACGAAAATTGCTGAAGGATTAGCTTGTTGAAATGCTGCTAAAGAAATTGGTAGCCATGCCAGTGGCGGGACAGTTCTTAACACTTGAAATATGGGATCTACAGCGTTATATATAAATTGATTAGCACCAATTAAAATCCCTAATGTAATACCGACAATTGTTGCCAAAGAAAAACCTAAAGCAACCCTGCCTAAACTACTAAGTAGCTGCCAGCCTAAACCCTTATCGCTTTCACCATTATCAAAAAATGGGTGAATAATAAACGGGTCAAAAGTTTCGGTAAATGTTTCTATTGGCCCTGGCAATTTAAAATTAGGATTTAAACAAAGTAGTTGCCAAATAACTAGAAAAATTCCTAGTGCTACTAATGGTGGTATAACTTTCTGAAAAATAAATTTATTAATAGCCTTTTGCGGCTTTTTTCTAAATGTGCGATTTCCAACAACAGCTGCCATTATCTTATTTATCCTCTAGAAAATCAATTCTTGTTTTTTATTTTTGACTTTTTACTTTCTGCACTAGACTTTCTTAATTTTCAAAGCTTGCAAATATTCTTCTGGTTTTTCTGGGTCGAATTTCACTCCATCAAAGAAAGTTTCTACACCACGAGAACTACTAGTAGGAATTTGAGAATCAGGTACACCAATAGCCTTAGCAGCTTTCTTCCAGAGGTCTTCTTTATTTACTTGATCAACGATTTCTTTAACTTTGGTATCTTTTGGCAAATAACCCCAGCGAATATCTTCAGTTAAAAACCAAATATCGTGACTCTTATAAGGATAAGAAGCATTATCAGCCCAGAATTTCATCCGATAGGGAAATTCTTTTTCTGTACGTCCATCGCCAAAGTCAATATTACCTTTAGCCCTCTCGATAATATCTGCGGCTGCAACATTAAAGTATTTGCGGTCAGCACAGATTTTGCACATTTCTTCTTTGTTTTCTGCCTTATCGCACCATTGTTGCGCTTCTAGAATTGCCATCAATATTGCTTGGGCAGCGTTGGGATTTTTATCAACCCAATCTTGGCGCATAGCAAAGGCTTTTTCTGGATGGTCTTTCCATAATTCACCTGTAACTAAGGCGGAATAACCTAATTTTTGACTGACCAATTGAGCATTCCAAGGTTCACCAACACAAAAAGCATCAATTGTATTCACTTTCATATTGGCAACCATTTGTGGTGGTGGTACAGGTTCTAAAACCATATCTTGGTCTGGATTAATCCCGCCAGCAGCTAACCAATAACGCATCCATAAATCGTGAGTACCACCGGGAAAAGTAATTCCAGCTTTTAAGGATTTTTTATCAGCTTTGGCTTTAGTTGCGGCTTCTTTGAGTGCTTTACTTTCCAGGTTGACTTTGAGTTCTTTGAATTTATTAGCGACGGAGATAGCCTGACCATTTGTATTCAAACGCGCCAAGAGATACATCGGCACTTTATCGTTAATGGTCATCAGATATGGCATAGGGCTGAGGATATGTGCGCCATCAATACCACCGCCAGCCGAACCAATTTTTAAGTTATCGCGGGTGACAGGCCAAGATTTTTGCTTGATAACTTCGACATCTGTCATCCCATATTTCGCAAATAAACCTTTTTCTTTAGCAATAATGAGCGGTGCAGAATCAGTAAGGGCAATAAATCCGAGTTTGGCTTTGGTTGTCTCAACTTTGGGCGCATTTGCAGAGGTGACGTTAGCGACTGGTGCGGCGGATGGGTTGTTACCACCATTGGAGGCTGTATTGCTGGAACAACCATGAGCAACAATAGAAGCGGCGGCGGCTGCACCAGTAGTAAAAATAAATTTTCTGCGGGAAAGATTGGTCATTAATTTGTCCTTTGTCATTTGTAGGAGTTACGAACCGCCAAGGCGCAGAGTTCGCAGAGGAATGAGAGTTTGAGAGAGGTTTTGCATAAACATAAGTAGAAGTCTAAAATTTCAGACTTCAGACTTCAGACTTCAGACTTCAGACTTCACACTTCAACCAAGGCTTCTTGTTTGAGTTTTGCGCCGAAGTGCTTGATGAGTAGGTCTTGTAAGACTGGTTGCAAGTCTTCGCAGGGTACACCTTTGATGGCACAGGTTCCTAAATGCGCGTCTTTGCCGACTTTGCCACCCATATAGATGTCTACGCCTTCTACGGCTTTGCCATTTTTGCGGGCTTTTGTACCCATTAAGCCGATGTCTGCAACTTGTGGCTGTCCGCAGGAGTTGGGACAACCCGTCCAGTGAATGCGGACTGGTTGGGTGAAGGTTAAGTCTGCTTCTAAGGCTTGAATGGTGGCTAGGGCGCGGTTTTTGGTTTCGATGAGGGCGAAGTTACAAAATTGTGCGCCTGTGCAGGAAACAAGCGATCGCTCTAATGCCCCCGGATTGATGGAAAATCTTGTTAAGAGGGGTTCTGCTAAAAATGTTGCCAGACTACCATCAGAAACATTCGGAATGATGATGTTTTGTTCAACTGTTAGTCGAATTTCACCATTACCATACACTTCTGCAAGTCGCGCAATTTCATACATATCTTCGGCATACAACCGCCCAACGGGAACATGAAAGCCTACATAGTTAAATCCTGGTTGTTTTTGTTGGTATACGCCAATATGGTCGCGTTTTTCCCAATCAATTTCGTCTTTGGGCGCAGCAGGTAACAATGATTTACCTAAACGCTGTTCGACTTCGGCGCGAAACTTATCTATACCCCATTCATCAATTAACCACATTAAGCGTGATTTCAGGCGGTTAGCCCGTGAGCCATTATCCCGAAATACTTCTAAAACTGCTCTACATACCGCCACCACATCTTCTGGCGCAACCCAAGCATTCAGAGGAATTGCCGCATCACAGCGTTTTGCGGAGAAAAAGCCACCAACCAAGATGTTAAACCCGAATTGGAGTGCTGAGTGAAAGGCGGGAACGAAAGCTAAATCGTTGATTTCGGCGTGAACTGAATTGTCTCTTCCACCTGTGATGGCGATATTAAATTTGCGGGGGAGGTTGGTAAACTCTGGGTTGCCTTGTCCTTTGTTGGTGAGCATATCTTGAATTTGCTGCACCAAATCTCGCGTATCAAACAATTCATCTGCATCGAGTCCCGCGACGGGATCGCCTGTGATGTTGCGAACGTTGTCCATCCCAGACTGCACACTGGTTAAACCGACGGCGTGAAATTTATTGAAGATATCGGGTAAATCTTCAATTCTGATTCCCCGCAATTGAATATTCTGCCGAGTGGTAATGTCAGCACTACCATCATCACCGTAACGCTGCAATACTTCCGCCAAAACTCGCATTTGGTCACTGGTAAGAATACCATTCGGCATCCGCATCCGCATCATAAATTTGCCTGGGGTAACTGGGCGGAAAAATACGCCTACCCATTTGAGTCGATGATCTCGGTCGGTTTCGTCCATTGCTTCCCATCCGAGGGTGGCAAATTTGGCGATTTCGGCTTTAACTGCGAGTCCGTCTTTTTCTGCTTTGAATTTCTCGAATTTATTGACGCTGGTTTTGGTAGTGGTTCCTGTATCTGTCATGAGTTAACTCTCATTATTACTAATCCAGTGAGAACTTCAGGTTTCTTGAGCCAATATCAATCAACCCGTAGTTTGGATGTTGTTTCTACGAGTTTGGAGGCTTTAAATTGAATATTTATTTATTGCTAATTTTTAAGTTTTAAGTGCGTTCTGAAATAATTTATCTACTGATGAATTGACTCAGAATTTGAGATTGATTTCAAGTTTAAACTGAACGCGACTTCGTAAGCTTTGGGAGACAATTTCTCATCTTTTACATAGGGAAGATTTAGCGAGTAAACAGGGCAATTGTTTATGTAACAATTTCGACACTTTTAAGGTTAAAGTCAGATTTCTGCTAAAATCGTATAATTAGCTACAAAATATTAGTAAAATTTCTAATTTTGCATCATAAAAATGCGTTTTCTGCATTACACTGAGCAGATGAGTGATCTAAAAGCGTCGCTAACTCACACCAGTATGATGTTGATGCTCAAGTCTGGAGAAACTGCTAACCGTAGAGCAAGCGATCGCTGTTAATCTAATTACAAATAATTTCCACAACTATGAAACGTCGTGATTTTATCAATTGGGTTGGTTTAGGTTTAATAGCAAGTAACCTACCAGTGGCTATTGCGGCCTGTACTTCCCAGACAAATACACCAACATCTGAAGCTGCTGGAAGTTGGCAAAAAGTCGGCACTACTAAAGACCTAGACCAAAAAGGTCAACTGTTGGTCAAAAATTCCCCTGTTGGAAATGTTCTGGTAGTGGGTACATCTCAAGCTGGTAATCTGGTTGCTGTTGACCCTACCTGTACTCATAAAGGCTGCACCGTAGACTGGAAAGCCGATGCAAAAAAATTCGCCTGTCCCTGTCACCGTGCAGAATATGGCACTGATGGTCAAGTACAAAAAGGCCCGGCCGAAAAACCATTAAAAACCTACACCGCCAAAATTGAGGGCGATTCAGTTTTGGTGAAGAGTTAATAGGCAACAGGTGACAGAATTACAAAGTCTTTTGTTGTCTTGCTGATGTCCCGACTACTTTGCCAATTGCTATATTTACGCCGTGTACAACTTTCTCTCAAACCTAACCCCCAACCCCTTCCCTTGTAGGGAAGGGGAGTAAGATTTAAAGCTTCTCCCCGAAACGGGGAGAGGTTTGGAGAGGGGTCATAAAAATAAATTGCATATCGGTATCTTATCCCTTATCTTCCTTATCCCCCTTGTCTCCCACTCCCTAGCTTATGCAAGGCAATACCAACCAGCTTTTAATACAGGCACAGTCAGCATATAATACTGGTGATTGGTCAGTGCTGATTCAATACCTGCAACAGTTGATTGTGGTGGAAAATGAGCAATATTCAGAAGATTTACTGAAATTAGCACTGCCTGTTTTAGAAATGGGCGATTTTCAGCAGCGTTGGGAAATTACCAAGGTTTTACTTCGCTTGGGAAATATTGCCATTCCACCACTGATTGAGATTTTAGAAGACGAAGAAGCAGAGGAAGAATTGCATTGGTATGCGGCGCGAACTTTAGGCGAGTTTCAACATCCAGAGGCGATCGCACCTTTGGTAGAATTGCTCAAAACTAGTAATGATGAAGAATTAAAAGCGATCGCAGCTACATCACTAGGACAAATGGGGAGTTTAGCAATTACCCAACTCTCCCAACTGTTAAAGCAAGATGATACCAGACTTTTGGCGGTGCGATCGCTGGCTTATATTCGCACTCCAGAAACCATTGCACCCTTATTGACTGTAGTACAAGATACTGAAGTTGCAGTCCGCGCCACCGCCCTAGAAGCCCTCAGCAGCTTTCATGATGAACGTGTACCGCCTGTACTCATCACAGCTTTAGATGATGTGGTGGCGACAATTAGACGCATCGCCGTACTCGGTTTAAGTTTCCGCCCCGATTTAACTGGAGAATTAGATTTAGTCGCCAAACTCCAACCCAAGCTTTATGACTTCAATATAGATGTTTGTAATGCTACAGCAATCGCCCTTTCTCGGCTTGGTGGTGATGAGGCTACCCAACATTTATTTTCCGTGCTGATGTCACCCCACACACCCATAACCTTACAACTCGAAATTATTCGCGCTTTAGTTTGGGTAGGGACAATTTCGGGTTTGGAATATTTACAGCAGGCGTTAAACCAAACTAAATCAGAAATATTGTGTCAAGAAATTGTCACAGTTTTAGGACGAGTTGAAAAACCACAGTTAACTGCAAAAGCCACAGAAATTTTATTAGAATTATTAAACTCACATAATTCAGCGAAAGAAATTGCCTATATCAAAAGTGCGATCGCATTATCTTTAGGACAGTTAGGCAATCAGCAAGCTATCCCCTCATTAACTACTTTATTACAAGACTCGAATGAACAGGTAAAATTACACGCGATCGCTGCACTGAAAAAACTCTCACCAGAAATTCTCCCCATCCAGTATTGATTACAATTAAAGTAATCATACTTTTATATAGTTTTTATGAGTATCTCAACTGCTAAACGCTTCACAATATTTGAATATCACCGTTTAACTGAACTCGGCTTTTTTGCAGAAAATGACCGCGTTGAGTTAATCAAAGGAGAAATTATTGAAATGGCTGCGAAAGGTACACCACACTCTGTTTGTGGAACTCTTTTATTCAGGGAGTTGATTAAACTTATAGATGAAAATGCTTTGATAAGAGGTCAGCAGCCTATCATCATAAGTGATTACAGTGAACCTGAACCAGATTTAGTAATTGTTCGTAATGTAGATGATGATTATCTTTCTGCTCATCCTATCCCATCTGATATTTTACTGCTGATTGAGGTGTCTGATTCCTCTTTAAAATACGACCAAGAAACAAAATTATCTATCTATGCTGAAGCGGGTATTCCCGATTATTGGATATTTAATTTAGTAGATAATTTTTTGGAGTGTTACAGCGAACCTTATCAAAGCTCACACAGACAATTTGGTTATCGTCGCAAACTCATATTTCTACCAAATGAATCAGTCAATCTACCATACTTTAATGATTTAGTTTTAGATTTATCTAAAGTCTTCCCAGGTGTGTAATTTATTTGAAATTTCAATAAATTATGAGTGCTGATCCAGTTTGGTGCTTGTTTAGAATAGAGCCTTCAGATGTACTCAATGTATCTCAAGCTTTTAATCAAGCTGTGGAGCGATCGCAAATTGCATATCACCTACAAGACTATCTTAAAATCAGAACGGAAATTCTGAATCAGCTACCTTTCCGAACATTAAATGAATCTAATATTTATTTTCCTGATTGTCTGATTCAAAGACAAAAAAATTCTGATGTGTTTGACTGGGAAGATTTACATCAAACATACCATATTTTTTTCCCAAAAGCATTTGTAGAAATTTTTGATACTCTATTTTTAGGTAATACTCCAATTATTTCCCAAAGAATGAGCCAAGTCCAACTAGAATTAATCATAACTAATCGTGTATGTGCCACAGAAATGTTATGGGGTGGTTTAGGTTGGCAACGTGCAAATAAACTTCCTGGTTACTTAGGAAATATGTTTGTAACACCAGAAAATATAGCAAATGTTTTAGCAATCATAGAAGAAGTTTTTGCAGAAATAAGTACTGATGAATTTATTCAAGGAGCAAAGTCAATCGGATTTAGAGGAAACTGTAATGAAGATGATGCAGAAACCCTTCAATCAATCATTCTGTCCTGTTTTCATACTGTTTTACAGGAAGGAAATGGGCTTCTAGCCTTGAGCCATCCACACATCGGTATGATGCCATTTCCAGAAAATTATTAATTGACCTGTTATATTAATGAGATTATACTCACTCAATAACTCCCCGCGCCTCTGGTTACTGAGCGACTAGTACCGAGCGTTCGCGCAGCATATCCGTCAGGAGAAGTCGAGGTAAGTCGAAGTATGCGTCTCTGCGTGAAACAATCTTCTCCTCATAAAATCAAACTTTGCATCGCCTGTTGTAAATCATTTGTAAAATCACTAACCGCTTGCTTTGCACCTGCACGACTTTCTTTATATGCAGAATAATGCTCAGATATAGATAACGGTTGACCGATATTAATCTTAACTTTTTGCTTACCCAACTGTGGACGCTGAAAATATTTATCACCTTGAATTTTGGCAATCATCTGCGATAAAATTAAAGTCGTTTCCGCAAATCTTTCAACTGATGGTTTCTCTTTAATATAATTACCAGAAACCGCCACAAAACTTTCTACTAAGCGCATGTGCCACATTCTCGCAGTTGCTTCTTCCGCAATGCGATCGCCTAAAGCTATCTCCACAGAAGATAATGCGTTGATATCCTTAAAATCTTCCCTAAATATATAATTCCAACCAGCTTGTTCTACTTTCCGACAACGGTCTGTTAAAGTGCCTTTGGCTGGTAAATTAAAATACTGTTCAGAGATTTGCAAGGCAGCATTTAATAATGCTTGTAATCGAAATGCTAAAGCTTCATTTCTATCTTTAATTTCCGCGACAGCTTGAGCATCTGCTAACTTTTGATGATAAAACCGCGTGTAAAATTGCTCCATCAAAGATAATAAATGTTCGGCTAAAGCTAATAATCGCGGATACAGTAACTCCATCGAAGCAATATTATCGGTTTTTCCCGCATTCACAGGCAAACCACTCGCCGCTTCTAAATCACTCAATAATTGCGCGATCGCACTCCAAGGCGCAGCAGTATAACTATATTTAAGTCCAACTGGTACAATTAAAACCTGTTCCGAGCGTCCGGCTTTTTGTAAGTCTTCCGCACACCAAAAGCCTAACTGAGCAATACCGGGTTCTAATGGACTCACAATTTCTGATAGTCCATTTGTTGCACCTTCTGGCGCAGCAGCCATCGGGAATTTACCATTGGCGAACAAATCACGCGCCGAACGTAACCCTGTCCAGTCAGCCTTACCCCGTTGAATAGGCGTTCCACCCAACCGTGAAGCCATCCAGCCGACATAGTTACCCGCCCAGAGAGGAATGCCGCGATCGTAGATAAAATGAGCATGAATGGTCGATTGTAATGCTATACCCTGTTGTCGTGCTATCCTCGGCACAAGTTGAGACAGCAAGTAAACCAAACAAAAGGGATCATCTGTTTTAGGATGACGAAACGCCAACAAAAAGCGCACCTTACCTTCTTGAAACTGACGATAAAGATCCGCCAAAATTTCTACGTTGTCAGCTTCTATCTGGGAAATAGACGTTTGCCATTGTATCCAACTAGGTAGAACCGTGTGAACAACTCGCAAAAATAAAGGATTAAACGCTGGCGGAATAAATTCTAAAGGTGGCTGCGCTTGATAAATTACGTCTGACAAGGTAAGTTTCTCCTGAAGTATTGAGTGAGTAGGGAGTGGTGGTTCGGCTACTTCGACTGCGCTCAGTACAAGTTCGCTCACCAACCGGGAGTCGGGAGTAGGGAAAAATAACAAAGGACAAATGACCAATGACTATTGACCATTGACTAACCACTTTATACTTCATACTTGAGAAGATTTGGAATTTGGAAAGGGATTAAACGATGCGACTGTCACAAATGTTATTCGTTACACTCCGGGATGATCCTGCTGATGCGGAAATTCCCAGCCATAAGTTATTACTCCGTGCAGGGTATATTCGTCGCATCGGTAGCGGTATTTATGCTTATCTCCCGTTTATGTGGCGGGTGTTGCAAAAGGTTTCTCAAATTGTGCGCGAAGAAATGAACGCCACAGGCGCACAAGAATGTTTGTTACCCCAATTACAGCCTGCTGATTTGTGGAAGGAATCAGGACGTTGGGATACTTACACCAAAGCTGAGGGAATTATGTTTTCCCTAATCGATCGCCGTGAGCAACAATTAGGATTAGGGCCGACTCATGAAGAAGTGATCACAGCGATCGCTCGTGATATGATTCGCTCTTATCGTCAGTTACCGCTACATCTCTACCAACTGCAAACCAAGTTCCGTGACGAAATTCGCCCCCGCTTTGGTTTAATGCGCGGACGAGAATTCATCATGAAAGATGGCTACTCCTTCCACGTCGATGAAGAAAGTTTGAAAAAAACTTACCAAGATATGTACCAAGCCTACAGCAATATGCTGCGGCGTGCTGGTTTAGCTTTCCGTCCTGTAGAGGCTGACTCTGGTGCAATTGGTGGTTCCGGTTCTACCGAATTCATGGTGTTGGCGGAAGCTGGCGAAGACGAAGTTCTCTACACCGAAGATGGTAAATACGCCGCCAACGTCGAAAAAGCCGTGTCTTTACCTGCGGATGCGGAAACTTCACCGTTTACTAGTTATGAAAAACGGGAAACACCAGGAACTGATACGATTGAAAAACTCTGTAAATTCTTCAAATGTTCTCCGACTCAAGTTGTAAAAAACGTTTTGTATCAAACAGTCTACGATAATGGCGTGACTGTGTTGGTATTGGTAAGTATTCGTGGAGATCAGGAAGTCAACGAAGTTAAATTACAGAATGAATTGACGCGGTTAGCAACTAACTACGGTGCGAAAGCAATTATCGCCTTAAATGTACCCAGTGCAGAAACCCAACAAACCTGGGCGGCGAAATCTCTACCTTTAGGTTACATTGCACCAGATATTAGTGATGAATATATTGCAGGTAATAAACAAGTCCATGCCAAATTTGTGCGGTTGGTGGATAAAACAGCCGTTGATTTGAAAAACTTTGTGACTGGTGCAAATGAAACTGGTTATCACGTCGTTGGGGCAAATTGGAATGAGCAATTTAAGCTACCAGAAAGTATAGTAGATTTGCGTAAAGCTAGACCAGGCGATCGCGCCATTCACAACCCCGAACAAACTCTAAACAGTGCTAGGGGAATTGAAGTTGGTCATATCTTCCAATTAGGCACAAAATATTCCCAAACCTTGGGTGCAACTTATACCAATGAACAAGGTGAAGAAAAACCCTTGGTGATGGGATGCTATGGTGTGGGTGTTTCCCGCTTGGCACAGTCAGCAGTTGAGCAATCTTACGATAAAGATGGCATTATTTGGCCTGTAGCGATCGCACCTTATCACGCGATCGTCACAATTCCTAACATTAATGATGCCCAACAAGTGCAAATAGCCGAAAAACTTTACACTGAGCTCAATCAAGCCGGAATTGAAACATTATTAGATGACCGTGATGAACGCGCCGGAGTTAAATTTAAAGACGCTGATTTAATCGGTATACCTTATAGAATTGTTACCGGACGTGCAATTGCTAACGGCAAAGTTGAAGTAGTAGAAAGAGCCACTCGTCAATCTCAAGAAATTGCCATTGATGAAGTTATTACTACACTAAAACAATGGGTTACAGCAGCAATAGAAGGTAAAAATTAACCCAACGAATTTAGCGCCAAGCTCCTGCGAGTTATTTGCAGTGAAATGTAATAACTTGCGATTAGCGGGTTTCGATACTTCGACAAGCTCAGTGCATCGCTTCGTGGGAGTTGAGCGAAGTCGAAACTCAACCCTCTTGTAGTCAGCTTAATGAGCATTGAGCGACTCGCCCTGAGCGTAGTCGTTCGCGTTAGCGTCTCCGAAGGAGAAGGGAGTCGAAATGCGTCTTCTAATTATGTACTTATAACTTTTGACAATACAGGTTATAGATAAAAATTCTGTTCCCTGTTCCCTAATTCTTAATAATTTCCTAAATCTTACGAAATAATGAGATTTATAGAATTTGGTAGATGACGGATTTAAAGTACAAATTCTAGAATTAGATCAGGACTATTTAGATTTAGCGATCGCCTGATTTTAGCGTATCGAGCTATTCACGAAATCTCTGGAAACTCTCAACTTATAAGTATCGTCCATAACCAGGCTGCTCTTCACACCAAAATTATTTCAGCCCTTAGTCAGTCAGGAAGGTTTTTAATATGAATGATGAACAAAAATCTAATCGCATATCTTCGGGCGTAGTTGCAGCCGTTTCCGCAGCCGTAATTGCTGTTAGTGGTGGTGTAGCTTGGTTAACTACCCAGACCCAAAAAGCACCTGTCACAACTAACCCCGCCAACCCCAACCAAAGTCTTCAACAACAGCCCACACAGCCCTCAACCACCCAGCAAGACGAAAAAACTGCTCAAGTTTATTGGCTAAAACCCAAAGACAAAAATATTGCTTTAGTGCCTAAATCAGTAGAAGTAGCCGCAACTCAGCCTAACCAAGCCTTAGAAAGAGCTTTTCAGGCTTTATTAGAAGGGCCAAGTGACGCGACAGACTCAACCACCATTCCCAAAGGTACTAAGCTACTAAGCCTAAAAGTCGAAGGTGAGGAAGTCCACGTCAATTTATCTGATAGCTTTACCAGTGGTGGCGGTAGTACCTCAATGGTGGCGCGTGTCGGCCAAGTTGTGTACACAGCCTCCAGCCTGAACCCCAAAGCCAAAGTTTACATTGATGTCAACGGTAAACCTTTAGATGTGTTAGGTGGCGAAGGCGTAGAGTTGGAACAACCCCTCACCCGTGAAAGCTTTGACAAGAATTATCCACTTTAGTCATTGGTCATTGGTCATTAGTAAACACAAATGACAAATGACACCTGACCTAAAGTTTTGTATTCAGAACGCGAAAGTTACGAGCTTGCTGTTCTAACCTTGTAGCGATGCGATCGCACACCTGATTACACAACTCAAAAATCATTTCGTCTTCCACCCGATAGTAAGCGCAAGTGCCTTCACTGCGACGGCTGAGGATTCCGGCTTGCCACATTACTTTCAGGTGTTTGGAGACATTCGCCTGGGAAGTTTGTGTTGCCTCTACCAATTCTTGTACACATTTTTCTTCATCCCGTAGTAAGTGCAGTAGCCGTAGACGCATCGGCTCACTTAACAGGCTGAAATATTCGGCTACTTGTTGCACCACTTCCGGCGGTACAGGCAACGCTTGTTTCATCAGGAATGATCCGTAAAAACAGACAAGGTTAACAATCACTCATTTCATATATACATTAATACTTAATCAGGGTTAATTCGCATCAAAGGTTGACCATATTCTACAGGTTCTCCATTTTGAACCAGAATTTCCATAACTTGCCCTGATATTTCGGCTTCGATTTCGTTCATCAGCTTCATAGCTTCAATGATACACACACTTTGACCCTGACGGACGCGATCGCCTACTTCCACAAATGGTGCTTCCCCTGGTGCAGGGGCGCGATAAAAAGTCCCTACCATTGGCGAAGCAACTTCTACTAATCTTTGATCTATCGCTGAAGGTGCATTTCCTGTCACCTGTACACCTGCACCAGCAGTATCTAAAATTCTCTCTGGAGATAGCGTTGGTGCTACTCCTCCGGCTGCAATCGTTGTTACTGTCGCCACACCACCAATACCAGCTTGCGGTACAGCGTGATTGTTTATGCTGCCAGCTTTACGTACCGATAGCTCAAAGTCATCACTTTTGAGAGTTACTTCTGCAATATCTGTTTGTGCAATAGTTACCAGCAGTTGACGGATTTCATTAAAGTCCAATGGCACAGCTTTTATTACCTCAACCTGTCCGTAAAATGATTATTTTATGTGATACCAATTGAATAAATGATTGAGACTGATGGATAGATACAACTAAAACACAGACAGTTATTTCCAACCCAAAAATCTAAAATCGCAAATCCAATATGGTATTAGGGCAGGGATTTAAACCCTATATAGGGATTTAAATCACAATTAACTCTAAAATTTAAGAGAAAATTTATTCCCTGCCTAAATATTTATCTTCACGAGTATCAATCCGAATCCGTTCTCCTTGAGAAATAAACAAGGGAACCATTACAGTTGCACCAGTTTCTACTTTGGCTGGTTTAGTACCACCTGTGGCCGTATCACCCTTGACACCAGGATCAGTTTCGATAACTTCTAGCACCACAGAGTTAGGTAATTCCACTTCTAGAACTACATCGTCCCAACGAATCACGTTCACTTCCATACCTTCCTTGAGGTATTTGACGCGATCGCCAATTTGTGCGGCACTGAGTCGTCCTTCGTCATAACTTTCCATATCCATAAAGACGAACTCATCGCCCTCTTTATAGGTATGCTGCATTGTGCTTTTTTCCAAAGTTGCTTGCGGCACAGTTTCCCCAGCCCGGAAAGTTCTTTCAAGAACTTTGCCACTTTGAACGTTTTTCAGCGTGGTGCGGACAAACGCCGAACCTTTACCGGGTTTAACGTGGAGAAAATCAACCACCCGCCATACAGACCCGTCTAATACAATTGATACACCGGGTCGAAAGTCGTTACTAGAGATCATGAAGCTTTCAAATGTTGGAAGACAATCGGCATTTATTGTACCCTTCTAGCGGAGTAATTGGTTAATTAGTCAAGAGTCAATTGTCCTTCGTCCTTGGTCATTGGTCATTTGTGATTCTCCTCTGCACCCCAACTCTCCACTCCCAACTCCCAACTCACTCAGCACTCCTAACTATGGGAAGATTATTGATGGGTTCCGCCCAGTCAACAATATTCATGCTGCATTTGAGCCATACTCATGTTTAAGTTAATAAAATCCTGGCTAAAGTCCAGCCTAGTAACAATACTGTTGGTAGTTATATTTTTAGGCATCAATACAGCTGGCTGGACTCCCTCCAGTAATGCCGCCTTGCCCTCTGGCAATGCAATTACCGACGGCAAAGCTTTGTTGCGTTATGCACTCCCAATCAAAAATGAACCAGTCAGGCAACTGCAAGCCAGTCTAGAAGACATATCAACTCAGTTGCGAGCTAATCGACGCTGGGGTGCTGTCTCCAAAGACCTGAGTAAAGCATCTCGCGTGCTTGATAAGCCTTCACAAATCTTAGCAAGCGTCCCCGAAGAACGCCAACCCCAAGCCACAGCATGGCTTGAAGAATTAAAATCTGGCGTAATTAAACTGCAAGAATTGACACAATCCAAAGATAAAGAAAAAATTCTGCAAGGGCGAAACAAATTGCTGAGTTTAGTTTCTTTGCTAGAAGAGTCAATGGTGCAGCAATTTCCCTTTGAAGTCCCAGAAGAATACAGTAATTTAGCCCAACTCAAAGGACGTGCGACCATTGCAATTAAAACCAATAAAGGCGATTTAACCGTTGTTGTAGATGGTTATAGCGCACCTGTGACGGCTGGTAACTTTGTAGATTTAGTCCAAAGGGGTTTTTATAACGGGTTAGAATTTACTCGCTCTGAAGAATCCTACGTCTTGCAAACAGGCGACCCCCCAGGTAAAGAACAAGGTTTTATTGACCCCAAAACAGGCAAATATCGGGCAATTCCTTTAGAAATTCTAGTCGAAGGAGATAAAGCACCAACTTATGGCATTACCTTAGAAGATGCTGGTCGTTATTTGGATATGCCAGTTTTACCGTTCTCTTCCTTTGGTGCATTAGCAATGGCACGTCCCGAAAGCGAAGTAAATGGTGGTTCTTCGCAAGTGTTCTTTTTCTTGTTTGAACCAGAACTCACCCCCGCCGGACGTAACTTGCTGGATGGTCGTTACTCAGTATTTGGTTATCTCACAGAAGGCAGAGATGTTTTAGATAAACTCAAAGCTGGTGACAAAATCGAATCTGCAACAGTAACTCAAGGCATAGAGAATCTAGTCCAACCCCAAGCAGCCTAAATCAAGTAGGAAGTATGAAGTGTTAAATTTCATACTTCCTACTTCACACATTTCCCGCCGCGAATATTTGATGAGGAGCGATCGCTAATTCGGGAAACGTCTGCGATACAATTTTCTGGTCAGCCGTAAACACTGTCTCTTCGTAAAATCCTTCTTCCAGCAGCAATACAGTAACTTTTAATTCTAACGGGTCTACAATCCAATATTCCGGCACACCAACCGCCGCATACTCAGACCGCTTATGGCGATAGTCCCGCTTGATAGAATCTGGACTGACTACTTCTACAACCAGTAATGGTGTTGTCTCAAACACAGCTGAAGCCTTTAGTAAATCTCTGGCTTGCTCCTGTGTTACCACACACAAATCAGTTAACCTAGACTTATTTCTTCCTGTTCTCGTCCCAGTTTCCCGAAAAGTTAGCCAAGGTAAACTTAAACGTGCGATTTCTAGTTTTAATACGGTAGCTAAAAATTCGACAATTAAAAAATGTTCAATTGTAGGAGGGTTCATTAATTCCAGCCTGCCATCCACTAACTCGTAGTGAAAACCACTGCCATCATCATAGGTTAAATACTCTTCAAATGTGAGCTTTATTACTGGTGTAGCGACCATCCCCACAGTCTCCTAAACTATACCATTATCGTAACTTGAGGGAGTAGAAAGTAGGGGAGGTAAAGGTGCAAGGGTGTAGGTAAGACAAGGAGAAGGGACAAAACAAAGGACAATTGACTATGGAATAATGACAAATGACCAATGACCAAAGTTAAAGACATTGGCGAACAAGGACTATTAGCAAAATTACAAAGCTTCTGCCCCCCAGAAATTATCGGAGACGATGCAGCAGTTCTAGAAACACCGCCAGGAACATCACTAGTAGTAACTACCGATGTTTTAGTTGATGGCGTACACTTCAGTGATGCTACTACTTCCCCAGAGGATGCTGGTTGGCGAGCCGCAGCCGCGAATTTATCAGATTTAGCTGCAATGGGGGCTACTCCTTTAGGTATTACTGTTGGTTTGGGGCTACCTGGTGATTTACAGGTAAGTTGGGTAGAGCGACTGTACCAAGGAATGACAGAATGCTTGCAAAAATACCATACCCCAATTGTCGGTGGTGATGTAGTGCGATCGCCAACTGCAACCATCTCCATTACCGCCTTTGGTCAAGTTGATCCCCAGCGAATTATCCGCCGTTCTGCTGCTAAAGTGGGAATGGCGATCGTGGTTACAGGTGTTCATGGAGCCTCCCACGCGGGCTTACAACTGCTCTTGCGTCCCCAATTAGGGCAGAACCTCTCTCCAGTAGAAAAGACCACCCTTATCAAAGCTCACCAACGCCCTCAACCCCGTTTAGATGTCTTACCCATACTCTGGGAAATTTTCACTTCACCACTCCCCGTAGCCGGAATGGATAGTAGTGATGGTTTAGCAGATGCAGTTTTACAAATTTGTCGCGCCAGTAATGTAGGTGCAGTTATCGACCGCCAAAAAATCCCTTTTCCAGCTATCTTTACCAATTGGCTCAAACCAGAACAAGCAATAGAATACGCCCTCTACGGTGGTGAAGACTTTGAATTAGTACTTTGCTTACCACCCACACAAGCAAATGCCCTAGTACAGCAACTCAACCAAGACGCAGCAATTATCGGTACTATTACATCTGGTTCACAAGTGTTATTACGTGACCAACATCAACAAATCCCTGACCAAGTTCTTAGTCTTAGTCAGGGATTTCAACATTTTGGTCAATAGTGAGTTTGTCCTTAGTCCTTTGTCATGAGTTCCAAGACCAATGACAAATGACAAATGACCATTGACAAATTATTGCCACTTCTGGGCTACTAGTTCAGCCAAATCTAGAACACGTTGGCTATAACCCCACTCATTGTCATACCAAGCCATAACTTTTACTAAGTCACTGCCCATTACTAAAGTCAAGCTGGCATCAACAATAGAAGAAGCATCAGTACCTTGGTAGTCTGAGGATACCAACTGAAGCTCACTGTAGTCTAGAATACCTTTGAGTGAACCTTCTGAGGCATCCTTGAGGGCTTGGTTGACTTCTTCCGTAATAGTACGCTTCTCAACCTGAACAACGAAATCTACCATTGAGACGTTCGGGGTTGGTACACGTAAGGCAACACCATTCAGCTTACCTTTGAGTTCTGGAATTACTAGCGCCACTGCTTTTGCTGCACCTGTAGAGGTGGGAACAATGTTGATGGCTGCTGCTCTTGCCCGACGTACATCGCGGTGAGAAGCATCTAGCAAACGCTGGTCTCCGGTGTAGCTGTGGGTGGTGGTCATTGTGCCTTTAATGATACCGAATTTATCATTCAGCACCTTGGCAATAGGAGCCAAACAGTTGGTAGTGCAGCTGGCATTACTAATAATGTGGTGTACATTGTGATCGTAATCGTGATGATTCACGCCGATAACGAAAGTACCATCTTCATTTTTCCCAGGAGCAGTAATCAGAACCTTTTTGGCTCCAGCATTTACGTGCTTTAAAGCTCCCTCTTTGCTAGTAAATACCCCAGTTGCTTCAATAATCAGGTCAATTCCCCATTCTCTCCAGGGCAAGTTTTCTGGATTGCGATCAGATACGCATTTAATGGTTTTACCGTTAACGATGATAGAGTTATCATCGGCGGTAATGTCAACATCCTTTAACTTCCCAAGCATTGAGTCATACTTCAGGAGGTGAGCATTTGTTCTAGGATCTGATGTGTCATTGACAGCTACAAGGTCGATATTGCTATTTTGCCGACCTAGCCAACAACGTGCAAAGTTACGCCCGATGCGCCCGAAACCGTTGATTGCGACTCTAATCACAGTGTCTTGCCCTCTGTATTTATGCCTATAAGTTGATATCTTTGAACCCAATCATATCGCAAAGGGGGGGAGTATTAATAACTATAAAGTGTTAGATCCAAAAAAAAATATATATTTTATTCAGATTTTTCTGAATAGAGGTTATTGGTCGTGATGTAGAATCTAACCGGCTCTGGAACTAAATACTTAATAGATTGATTTTGGCAAGAAAGTTTGCGAATAAGACTTGACGAAACTCCCACTAAGGGTATATTCAAGAATTGCCAGTGAATGGTAAGTGACTGCTGTTGTAGTTGTTGCTCAACTTGCTGGCAGATAATGTTGCTTTTAGCTTGATCACCATCTAATTGTCGGGGCGCAATCAACCAGTCACACATTTGTACTAACTCTTGTCTACGGTACCACCGAGGTAAGGTTTGGAAAGTATCCAAACCCAAAATCCAGTACCAATGAGTATTTGAATAAACAGCCGATAGGTCAATCAACGTGTTGATAGCGTAAGAGGTTCCAGAGCGATTTGACTCCACCAAGGAGACAGTAAAAGCTGGGTTGTCTCTTGTAGTTATTTCCAGCATCTTTGCTCGATGCTCAAATCGTGCTGCTTTTTTGTGTGGAGGATTGAACGATGGTACCCAAATTATTTGATCTAGGGGTGCTTGAGACAAAGCCATTTCGGCGATGAGTAAGTGTCCCCAATGAATTGGATCAAATGTGCCACCGAAAATTGCCAGATGTTGCATCTGCTCTTACCCAGGCTTTCTACATTTGAAACACAATTTCACTGTCAATGTATTATTGTACTCAATTCATGCCTTAGCTTGATGAAATTTAAAACTCATTTGGCTAGGAATGTATTATCGTAGCCCTTACTAGTCAGGAATCTAAAAAGTATGTATTTCTCCTTACAAGAATTTCTTTCCCGATGCAGTGGAAATTTTCAGAATAATCTTAAAAACAGTTCAGAAATAGCAAAAACCTCCTACAAAGGTAAAATCATTCTCGATCCACATAACGAAAGCGGAAAAGCTCTCCGACAGCCAGCATAAAAAAGGTGTAGAAAAATTTACGGTAAAAAACAAATTCCTGTTATGATACGCGTGTCATTTGTGAATATGGTGTGGTGTAAGAGGAGTAATCAATGAATAATGCTGTGGATTTCGGCGGTAGACCATTCCATTTTATTGGAATTGGTGGCATAGGAATGTCGGCTCTAGCTTATGTACTGGCAAAGCGTCAATTGCCAGTATCAGGTTCAGATGTTCGGCCAAATCATATTACGCACAAGTTAGAATCTATCGGTACACATATTTTTGGCAAGCAAGAAGCAAGTAATCTTGAATTCTTTCGCCCCAAGGTGATGACGAATGCAGCAGCATTAAGTTCACAGGAATTATCAGCTGCTATTGAGTCCTCACTACCTCAAGTAATTTGTTCCACTGCAATTAACACTAACAATTTAGAATATAAAGCTGCTTTAGAATTAGGCTGTCCGATATTACATCGTTCAGATGTACTTGCTGCTTTGATTGCTGATTATAAGAGTATTGCTGTCGCAGGTACGCATGGCAAAACTACAACCAGTAGCATGATTGGTTACATGCTCTTACAAGCTGGTTTAGATCCCACCATTTTGGTAGGCGGTGAAGTCAATGCTTGGGAAGGCAATGCTCGCTTAGGAGAAAGCCAATATCTAGTAGCAGAAGCAGATGAATCTGATGGTTCTTTGGTGAAACACGCGCCGGAGATTGGCATTATCACTAATATTGAACTAGACCACCCTGACCACTACGACACATTAGATGAGGTGGTTGATACTTTCCAAAAATTTGCCCAAGGTTGCAAGACCTTAATCGGCAGTATTGATTGTGAAACAGTACGCGATCGCCTAAAACCGACAATCAGCTACAGTCTACATCAAGATACAAATGCTGACTATAGCGTGACCAATATTGACTATCGTCACGATGGCACCACAGCTTTAGTTTGGGAACGTGGTAAAGCTTTAGGTGTATTAAAATTACGCTTACTCGGTCGGCATAACCTGAGCAATGCTTTAGCCGCAGTGGCTGTTGGTCGCATTTTAAATTTAGAATTCGGTGAAATTGCCAAAGCTATTGCCACTTTTGAAGGTGCAAGACGACGCTTTGAGTTTCGTGGAGAAGTTGATGGTATTACATTTATTGATGATTATGCCCATCACCCCAGCGAACTGCGGGCTACCCTTGCGGCGGCGCGTCTCCAGGCTAGACCAGGACAAAGAGTGGTGGCGATCTTCCAACCCCACCGTTACAGTCGCACACTGACATTTTTAGAAGAATTTTCTCAGTCCTTTGCTCATGCTGATTTGGTTGTCTTGACTGATATTTACAGTGCAGGGGAACCCAACTTAGGGCAAATCAGTGGGGAACAGTTAGCAGCAGAAGTTGGTAAGTTTCATCCCCAGGTAGTGTATCAACCAACTTTACCCCTAGTGCGCGAGTTTTTACTCAAAACGCTACGCCCCGGCGACTTAGCTTTGTTCCTTGGTGCAGGAAATCTCAATCAAGTCATACCAGAATTAATTACTACACTTTGTGAGGCTGCTACAGCCACCTCTTAAGACCGTTGAGTAACGGCACCATTAATTCATATCCCTTGCTGTATTTTTGCGGCAGAAAAATGTAAAAATTTCACAAAATTGATGTCAAAATGAAAATCTCCCAGGCAGCTGGAAACATCTGCACAGTTTCTGCTACACCTACACAGAAACAGGAAACAGATAAATCATCAGATAACAAAATAATTTATTTACCAGGTACAGATTGCATGATCAGGTCTCAGGCTGCGTTGTCTGCGTTTACTTCTTACAGAGTTGGCGGAGCAGCAGAATGGTACGTTGCGCCTCGGAACTTAGAAGCACTGCAAGCCAGCTTGAATTATGCAAAAGAACATAACTTAACTGTAACAACATTAGGTGCAGGTTCTAACCTGCTAGTAAGCGATCGCGGTTTACCTGGACTAGTGGTTGCCACACGCCACCTACGCCACACCCACTTTGACCCAGAAACAGGTTTATTAACAGTTGCTGCGGGAGAACCGATTCCCAGCCTAGCATGGGAAGCAGCACAACTAGGATGGCAAGGTTTAGAGTGGGCTGTTGGTATTCCTGGTACTGTGGGTGGTGCTGTCGTGATGAATGCTGGCGCACATAATAGCTGCATCGCAGATATCTTGGTTAGTGCCGAAGTTCTATCTCCTGATGGCACACTCGAAACTTTCAGTCCTGAACAAATGGGTTACAGCTATCGAACTTCATTACTCCAAGGTAGCGAGTCTCCTTCTCCTGGCGGAGACGCTGCGCGAACGGAGAGGCGTTGCCAACGCATCGTCACCCAAGCAACCTTCCAACTGCAACCAGGAGCCGACCCCGCCACAGTTTTAGCTGTGACTAAACAACACAAACAACATCGACTCTCCACCCAACCTTATAACTTCCCCAGTTGCGGTAGCGTCTTCCGTAACCCCAAACCCTATGCAGCAGGTTGGTTAATTGAACAAACCGGACTCAAAGGCTATCAAATCGGTGGCGCACAGGTAGCTCAACTCCATGCCAATTTTATTGTGAATCGCGGTGGAGCTAAAGCCAGTGATATTTTCTGCCTGATTCGTCACATCCAAGAACAAGTGCAAGAACGCTGGTCGATTTTGTTAGAGCCAGAAGTCAAAATGATGGGTGAGTTTCAAGCAGCTTGTGGCTAAGGAGAGGCTAGGGGTTAGAGGTTAGAGGCTAGTGAGGAATTTGATTCATAGCCAGCGATATTTAATCTTCTCTTTCCTAGCCCTTATTCCCTATTCCCTATTCCCCACCATTAATTATTAGTAATAAAAGTGGCAAATTACCACCCGCATCTATAATTGAATGTGATTTGTTATTGAAAGCACACGCGGACAATCAATTATGACAGGTAAAGGACAAGGATTCGGCTTTGGCTTAGGCAAAATGAAAGAACTTGCCGAAGCCTTCAAAAAAGCGCAGCAAGTTCAAGAAGGTGCAAAGCGACTCCAAGAAGAATTGGAGCAAATGGAAATTCAAGGAGAAGCTGGTGGTGGTTTGGTCAAGGTCATTGTCAGTGGCAACCAAGAACCCAAACGAGTAGAAATTTCTCCTGATGCCTTAGCACAAGGTGCAGAATTACTTTCCGACCTTGTAACAGCAGCGATGAAAGATGCTTACACCAAATCCACAGCCACAATGCGGGAACGGATGGAAGAATTGACCAGTGGACTGGAATTGCCTGGATTTTAGTCATGAGTCATTAGTCATGAGTCATTAGTCATTAGTTTGTACAAATGGCAAATGACAAGTGACACAGGACAAAGGATAAAGTACAAAAAATACCTATGCCCTACAAACTGTTGTTTGTCTGCCTGGGAAACATCTGTCGTTCGCCATCGGCAGAAAACATCATGAATCATCTCGTCGATCAGGCTGGATTAAGTAACAGCATTATCTGTGATTCTGCTGGTACATCTAGCTATCACATTGGTAGTCCGCCTGACCGCCGGATGAGTGCGGCGGCGGCTGCTAAATTAGGAATTCAACTGCGTGGTCGAGCCAGACAATTTGCCAAGTCAGATTTTCAGGAGTTTGATTTGATTTTGGCAATGGATCGAGACAATTACGATGATATTCTTGCTCTTGATCCCACTGGCAAATATCACCACAAAGTGCGCTTAATGTGTGATTCTTGCACTCAACATAACCTGAAAGAAGTTCCCGATCCCTACTACGGGGGAGTGGAGGGATTTAATCAAGTCATCGATTTACTGGTGGATGCTTGTGAAGGTCTACTTCAGGAGATTACGCAGCAAGAATTACAAGCTTGATTGATGCACAAATAGTTTATAACTTACGCACAAAGGTTATTTTTGAAAAATGGGTGTAGGGGTATCCCTACACCCTCTTCCAAAGCCTTAATTTTTTGTATCAATGGGTAAGTTCGATAGTTATTCGACTAGACCATGTTTCATTGCAAACCGTACCAGTTCAGCTCGGTTACTGGTAGCGGTTTTTCTTAATAAACTACTAACGTACTTTTCTACCGTTCTGGGACTCAGGTGTAATTGTTGACCCATTTCCACATTTGACAAACCATGAGTCAGCAGTTCTAAAACTTCTTGTTCTCTGGAAGTCAGGGAAGAGAAAAACTCTGGTTTGTCTAGGTGAGTAAAGACAGAGTTCTGAGCTTCTACAGCTGTTGCTGGAGTCGAATTAGTCAGATTTTCTTTATGAGAAACGCGGTATTGTGATTGAATGATTTGCGATCGCTCCAATAAATTGCGAATAGCCGCCGCTAATTCCTCTAACTCAAACGGCTTGGGTAAGTATAAATCACAACCCGACTGATAGCCCAAAATTCTCTCTTGGGTCTTGGTACGTGCTGTTAATAAAATTACAGGCAACAAACGGAATCCTGGTTGTTGGCGCACTCGGCGTACCAGTTCATAACCATTCATCCTTGGCATGACTATATCAGTGACAATTAAATCAGGACAGTATTCTTCTACCATTGCCAAAGCTTCTTGACCGTCATTAGCCGTGATCACCGAGTAGCCAGACAGTTCAAGATAATCGCTAATAGACAGACGAGTGCCCAGGTCGTCATCCACCACAAGGATCGTCAAGGGCATGGACAGTACACCCCTAGCATTTTTATTATTTGGAAATTTGCTTCTACGCGCTTTTTCAGTGAACACAGCTAATAATAGTGTTCTTATGTTTCATACTATGACAGGATTACCAGCTAATGACTGCCCGAATAGATAAATTATAAAGAAAATCTTAAATCATTAGGAGTGACTCAAGCAGTTTAACGTAGGTTGTATAGCTAGTGCTTGCTAGACATAGAGACTTTTGTAATTCTTCACAAATTGCAATTAACTCAGAGTAATAACTCACCATACCGTAAATCATATTGACTTTATAAATCATAATGCAGCAACTTGTGAGGCAAAAAACATTTTACTTGATAGTTGTCAAAAGCTAGATTAATAGAATAACACTGATATTCCGAGAATAATTAATTTATAGTGGTTTAATATGCCTCTATAAATTCACCTGCCAATCTCAAGGATTTTGGCAACACATTTAAACTTATAAAAATATCAATGAGTGAAAAAAGCGAAAGTTACAAAGTCATTAGCGACAACCGTCAAGCCCGTTATTTGTATGAAATCTTGGAAACTTATGAAGCTGGTGTGCAGTTGACTGGAACGGAGGTGAAATCCATTCGTGCTGGCAAGGTGAATCTCCAAGATGGTTATGCTTTGATTCGTGATGGAGAAATATGGCTAATTAATGTGCATATTTCTCCATATACTGCGAGTGGGCAATATTTTAACCATGAACCCCGACGCACACGCAAGTTATTGCTGCATCGCCAGGAAATTCGGAAGTTGATTGGCAAAGTAGAACAGCAGGGTTTGACACTAGTACCTTTAAAAATGTATCTCAAGCGAGGCTGGGTAAAAATCAGCATTGCCCTTGGTAAAGGTAAAAAACTCCATGACAAGCGAGAAGACCTCAAACGTCGTCAGGATCAACGGGATATTCAAAGGGCGATGAAAAATTATTAGTCAATGGTTAATAGTTAGGAGAGAGGCTGGAGACTAGAGGCTAGGGGCTAGTATTTTTACTCATCACTTTTAATCAAGAAAGTATAAGGAAAATATTTCAGACTTCAAAATTCAGACTTCACACTTTTTCTTTATATACCCTCAGCGTGAGTTGATAAACAGCCTAGTTTATGGCTACAGATTGATTCTGGTTTCCCTAGGAGTCGATACAGTGGTGAGTAACTATGGAACCAACAAGGAACCTCACCATGAAACTCAACTTGACTCAAGCTGTTAGTGCTGGAGTATTAACATTAGGTATGGCAATTATGCCTTTAACATTGCCTGTGCAAGCTCAAGACAACACTACTACAACTACTGGTGATGCGCCCAGAACAACAACTTACGCTCGCAATGATTTTGATTGGGGTTGGTTGGGATTATTAGGTCTCATTGGTTTAGCAGGTTTAGCTGGTAGAAAGCATAACGATGAACCTACCCGCTATCGTGATCCTAATGCCCCTGGTGCTACTAGCTACAGGGACTAGCACCACAAAATAAAATGCGGCAACATCAACAACAGAAATGGGCAAGTTTGCAGTGGAAACTTGCCCATTTATCTCATACCAAATTAAAAAATGATTGCGACAGATTGATGGCTCAAAAGCTTACCGATCAACCCTTACCCAATCCAAAATCTAAAATCTAAAATCCAAAATGGTATCAGTCAGGAATTACGCACAAAGGTTGTCTGTTGAGGATGGGTTTAAGGATGTAAGGGTTTTGAACACCTACACCTTTTCCTAAACCTTGATTTTGCATCCTACGGCTTAAGTCCTGTCAATGTTAACTAGCAGACTCTGGATTAGATGAATTAATGGCTTGGTTACTATCTTGATGTAGTGGCCGCCAGTAACTTGCAATGATAGCCACCATCAACCACCAAAGTGTATTTACTTCCGGCCGGAACCAAATTGTATCTACAGTACCGTGGGCTAACATTCCCAGTAAAGTTGCACAAGCACCAATTAGCCAAAAACCTTGAACATTTCCAGATTCGCGCAATCTCCGCAGTTGCATAAATGCTGAGTTGAAGGTGACTACTATCAACCACAGGAAACAAGCCAAACCAACAAAGCCAGTTTCCACAGCCACCTCTAGCAGAATTGAGTAGGCGCTTAAAGCACTATAACGAGGACGTTGATAAAGTGGGTAAACTTTATTAAAAGCGTTGTGACCGGGGCCAATACCAATAATAGGCCGATCGCGGATCATTTCAAAAACAGCATCCCAAACATTGCGGCGATAATTGTTACTACTATCTTGGCGATCGGCAAAAATACTAAAAACTCGCAAACGTACAGGCTCAACAAAGATGACTGCCAGTATCAATAATCCCAGCAAACCGCCCATAATGATCGGCAGTGACCAAGTACGCCAAAAAGGAGGTAGCTGTAAACTCTGCCAATAAACTAATAATGCGATCGCTGTTAAAACTCCTACTACTAGGCCAATCCAGCCACCACGGCTAAAAGTCAAAACTAAGCAAGCCGCATTCACAACTACCATTGTCAACGCTAAAGCTTTTTTGACCCAACCTTGCCAAACAAAAATTGCCACTAAACTCAAAACGACAGCTGGCATTAAATAACCAGCCAACAAGTTAGGATTACCCAAATAACTATAAACCCTAGTTGTTTTAGACAAAGGTGATTCTGGATCTACCCATGTAGCTAATTGGGCAGCACCAAAAAACCATTGCCTTAATCCATATACACTAACAATTAGCGATATATGTAGATATAACGTAATAATCCAAGACCGGAGTCGTGGCGACCTGAGTACCCTAGCACAAAGAGCAAACAGCAACAAATATAGTGTTAAAGTTGCCAAGTCATTTAAAGCAGCCTTTTTCACTGGTGATAATGCTGTAGCTACCACAGCAATTCCCCAATAAAGCAATACCAACAAGTGAATCGGCGTGACTAATGGTGCGTTGACTGGTATTGGTTCATCAGATAAAGTCAACAACAGCCAAAAACCTACACATGCTATCAGCAGTACTCCAATCAATGTACTCGATACAAAAGGCGCAAGAACATAAATTAAGCTGATTAAAGCAGCTGCAATTATGTCTCCCCACTGAAGCAAAATGCTACTTTGCCGCCAGGAGTTCAGCAAACCAATCGAACAACGACGTAAATAGCTCGTTGCCAGGTATTCTTTGAGTGGTAAATCAGATAAAGTCAATCGTTGCCAGACTAAATTCATAAGACACGCTGCATTTAATGAGCCGAACTGCACAGACAGAACTTGCCCTCAATGATAATGCGGGTGATTATAAACAGAGAACAACAGCGATCGCAAGTTAATATTGCATTTGGGCGAAAATCGGAATATCACATCTAAAAATTGGACAGAAATCGAAATTTAAGATTTTAATCTTTTTACTTAAGGTAATCCCACAAATAAATCATCTCATTTGTTTACTCCACAATACTTCTGTCCTCCTTATCCTTGAATAACGAAATATTTTTTAATCTCAGCCTCTGATGTCTCTGAAGACGAGTGTTGATTGATTTGATGATGCTGATTGATGGGAAAAAATTAGTAGTTGGGTAGATTCAAAAGAATTAGCTTGTGATTAAATTTCGTTAACAGCTTCGCTCGTATTAGCCGTTTGTAGTGGTAAAGACAGTACATAACGGTGTCCAGATTCTGCTGAACCTTGAATCGAAATTTGTCCACCATGCAATTCCGCCAGCTGACAACTGAGCAACAAACCTAAGCTTTCACGAGATAAACCATTATTACTCTTAACTAATTCCATCTCAGGATTAGCGATCAATAAATCTGAGTAAGAATCATTTAAGTTGGGTGATTGTTCTAGTGCTATTGTCAAACCTCCTAATTCATCTGGGTTTGCGGCATAAGCACTGTATGATACTGCTTCATTGGTCAATTCCAATAAAGATAAGGGATGAAGCCGAAAATAAGGATCAACTTCAGTAATTCCATCTCCCAACCAAGGGTGTGAAACCCAAACAGTAATATTCAGGGTATTTTCCTTGTAAGAGACATGAATCCGCACAATACTACCTGTAGCGGATAACTGAATTACGCTAAACACCATGTGATAAAGAATTTGCCGCACTTTGTCTTTATCCAAAGGCCAAATGCGACCACGCCCTGGTTCTATTGATAGGCGAATATCTTGCTCCCGACGGTTAGCTGGCTCTTCTAAGCTATTAATAGCTTGTTGGCATAACATTTCGATGTCTACTGGAGCTAGGTTGAGACTCTGGGAATTGTCCTCTACAGTACCTAATTCAGTGATCTCGTTAACGAGAGAAAGTAAGTAACGACCACTATGTTGGATAATTTCGAGGTACTCTCTTTGCTTGGTTGTCAAAGGCCCATAAATTTCTCTACCTAAAACACTAGCCATACCCAGCACAGAAGTTAAAGGAGTACGTAACTCTTGGGTAAGTTGACCTAATAGTTCTAGTTTTAGCTGTTTAGTAGAATGTGATTCTTTTTCTAAACTCGCTGATGAGAGCTTAATGCCATTGCTAGACTCTTCATTGATGAATAAAGTAGACCCATTCTTTTGATTGCTTTTTTCTGGTCTACTTTGCAAAAGTCGGTTGCGTTCAAACTCACTCATGCTCCAACGAGCAATGATTTGCAGAAATTCAATATCTCGGTTTTTAAATTCGCGCGGTACCAAATCCATCACGGCTAAGGCACCCAAACAATGACCGGAAGAATCAATTAATGGCACTCCCAAGTAGGCGCGAATGCCATATTCTTGTACTAATTTACTAGTAACAATAGTATTACTACTATATTTATGAGTGTCGTTAATGACTAGTTCTCTGCAAGTTTCCACGACTTGGGTACAGAAAGATTCTCGGCGCAATAACTGACGGTTTTGCGCCAAATGATTCATTAATCCCAGTCTGGATAAACCTACTGCTGACTTAAACCAGTGACGTTCCTGATCTACAAATCCCAATATGGAAATTGGTGCTTCCAAAAAATGGGCAGCCGTTTGAGTAGCTTCCTCAAAAACTGGTATTGTTTCGGGTTGTCGCAAACCAAGTTCTGACAGCACGGTGAGGCGCTGTTGTTCTCTTGTTTCTTGAGAAGCCCAACCATCCTTAAGAGCAAATAAGTTATTTTCAGGCTCTACCATTGCCACCGCTACCTTGATAATTCGTCGATATTGTAATATATATAACCACTGTTGCCGGGTTATGATTTCCTATTGTTAAGCATTCCCCAATTTTGCCCTCGACAAACAATAATTGCATAGAAATTTTATATAACTGTGGAAATTACGGATAAATAAGAGGATGTCACGATTACTCAAGGTTTTGATATCAGACAACGTTAGTTTTTAACTTGACTTGGGTAATATAATTCTAAGATTGGTATAAAAGTATTTTCTCTGTAGTAATTGTATACATAGGGCAAAAATGAGGTTTTCTGCCGTACTTACGCAAACATTGTTTATATCTCAAATATTTTTTACGTATAAATACTGTTAAATTAACTTAATCGTATTTAAGGGAGTATTTTGATGTTTGTGAGCAGAAAATACAGATTATTCTAGTATTTAACAAATGATAAAAATCTATTTTTCCAGCAATATAAATTCGTCAGTAACCAAAATTAGTATCAGGCTTTTATGTTTGTTATTCATGGATTTTATGGCAGAAAAAATTATATTCAAGAGTAAATTTTATCAAAGGTTTACTTATGTTTTACAAATCTGATTTGTTTAAAGTTTATGGTTAAACAATCAGTTTACACAGATTTTCGAGCAAGTTTTACACCTAAAGTTTGAGGCGCAATTATCAATGAATAAAATGGTTGTGAGAGTCCCTTTTGTTGATTTAAATTTACAACATCAACCAATTCAAAATCAATTAGAACAAGCAATTAATAGTGTATTAAATCGGGGAGATTTTGTTTTAGGTAAGGCATTGGCAGATTTTGAGACAGCTTTTGCCGCAGCATCTAATTCAGAATATGGTGTGGGTGTAGCCTCTGGAACAGATGCGATCGCTCTTGGTTTACAAGCTTGTAATATTGGTGTGGGCGATGAAGTAATTTTGCCAGCCAATACTTTTGTTGCCACATTAATTGGAGTGTTACGGGTTGGCGCAAAACCAATTTTAGTTGATTGTGACCCCGATACAGCCTTAATTGATTTAGCCGCAGCAGCGAAAGTAGTTACCGCCCAGACAAAAGCCATTATTCCTGTACATTTGTATGGGCAGATGGTATCGCCAAAACAATTATTAGATTTTGCCGCTACATACAAACTATTAATTTTTGAAGATGCCGCCCAAGCGCACTTAGCTGAACGCGAAGGTTATCGGGCTGGTTCTGTGGGGACAGCCGCCGCTTTTAGCTTTTATCCCAGTAAAAATTTAGGGGCTTTTGGTGATGGTGGAATGTTAATTACCAAAGATCCAGAAATTGCCCAAAAAATGGTGCGCTTACGCAATTACGGTGCAGCCCAAAAATATGTGCATGTGGAACCAGGGACAAATAGTCGCCTAGATACCTTACAAGCAGCAGTGTTGCTGGCAAAATTACCTTATTTACAACAATGGAATAGCGATCGCAACGCCATCGCCCAACAGTACGATACTCAATTAGCCCCCTTAGCATCTGCTGGCATTATCCCCATCCAAAATCAAAGCGGCGCAGGACACGTCTATCACCTCTACGTCATTAAAGTGGATGATCCTACCTCACCAGAACGCCGCCAGCAAATTCAAGACAAACTCTCAGCCGTCGGCATTCAAACAGGAATTCACTACCCAATTCCTTGCCATCTCCAACCAGCATTTACCTACTTGGGCTATCAACCAGGAGATTTCCCCCAGTCTGAAAAACTAGCCAAACAAATATTATCTCTACCCATGTATCCTGGTTTAAGCAGTAGCCAAATTCAAGAAGTTATGGCAGAGATTACATCAATTATGAGTGGCGAACAACAACAGTTGTTATCCGTCTAACAACCAAGAATTCAGGAGTTACTGCCGGAGAGTGACCACATTTCGGCAAGCTCAATAACCATCTGCGCGGTTTCCAAAGTATTGATTTGAGGTTAGTCCGCGCAGGCGGACTTCGATTGTGTAGCCCCAGACTTTAGTCTGTGGGCATAATGAAATTCATCCCAGAGACTAAATTTATCATCTGATGCTCTTTTGACTCCTGAGTTCTGAATTCTTCAATACTTTAAAATCATGGCACTTCCGCAACACATTCAAATTAGAAGCACTCAACAAATACTGAGCATCGCAATTTTAGGTGTATTAGCATTGCTATACACACCCTTGTTGCTTCATTGGCTAGATGGTTGGCTACACAAAACTATCAGCATCGAACACGAATATTTTAGTCATGGAATAATCGGTCTACCATTTGCTGCTTATTTGAGTTGGTTAAACCGCAAACAATGGCAACGCTTACCAGATAGCACTCATCCCTTGGGTGCTTTTTTACTGTTAATCGGCGGCGTATTTTATCTAAGCGGAATTGCTGATTGGGTTAACCTATCTTTGCCAATTATTCTGACAGGATTGTGCCTGTGGTTTAAAGGTGTGGCAGGTGTGCGCTTACAAGGCTTTCCGTTGGTATTGATATTTTTAGCAACCCCCACTTTTGTACCTTATTTATTAGTTCCCTACACCTTACCCCTACAAAGCTTTATCGCTGGCACAGCCGGATTCATACTCAATCAAATTGGGATGCAAGTCACCGTTGATGAAATCAATATTTACGTTGGTGGACGCATTGTGGAAGTAGCGCCCTATTGTGCAGGGCTAAAAATGTTGTTTACAACTCTCTACGTCAGCTTAATGCTGCTGTATTGGACTGGTGCTTTGGTTTCCCGACGCATTAGTGTTTGGTTTATGTGTATTTCTGTAGCCATTAGCGTTACCGCCAATATTATTCGGAACACCTTCCTCAGTTACTTTCACGGCACAGGTAACGAAGCCGCATTTAAATGGTTGCATGATAGTTGGGGCGGTGATCTGTATTCTGCTTGTATGCTGTTATTACTCGTACCATTACTGAACTGGATGAACAACAATTTGTTAGCAGATCCAGAAATTGCAGAACCAATAGAAGAGCAGAACTAATAAATGCTACTTTTACTGAACTCAGAGTACCAATTATTCAGTAAAATCTTGCGTAAATCTTGCAAATTTTACTGATGATTTCCTTTTCCAAGGTTCTCAAAGAAAAACAGGTGACTTATATAATACCTCTGGTATTGTTGCTGCTGCTCTTGGCAATGGGCGCAGTTCCCAGCTACTTAAAAGGGCGCTGGGAATGGAAACAGCCGCCACCTGTCACCACCCTCAAGGAATTAAAAAAAATACGTAAAACCGGATTAACCATTCCTGGCTGGGAAACAACTCAACAAGCCGAACAACAAGTAGGCGAACATAAATGGTCGTTGCAAGTTCTCAAACAAGCAAGTCCACCCACTCAGGTGATTTTGCTATTACTGCCACAAAACGGCCCGAAGGATCAACCGGAAGTGGAATGGACGGAGATTAACGGCTGGGGTAGGTTGCGCTGGGGAAAATGGGATATAGCCCAAGAACGTTCTCTGGAATTTTCAGTGAAACCGTCCCAAAATGCTAGTTCTACTGCTGATGCGTTGGTAAAAGCGAGATTTTTCCGCGTTTCCACGCAACAAGATACCTTTGCTGTTTTACAGTGGTATGCTTTCCCCAATGGTGGCAACCCATCACCTTTGCACTGGTTTGTTAAAGATCAATTGGCACAGTTGCAGAAACGCCGAAATCCCTGGGTAGCAGTGAGTATAATGATACCGATTGAGCCTTTGGGTAACATAGAAACTACCAAGTCACTAGCTCAATCTTTGGGTGAAACGGTGCAAACTAGATTAATGGCAAATGCTTTATCTAGTAATCCTAGATGATACATGAACAAAAGAGACAAGGCAGTCCCGATGAAACTTGTTTCATAGCCAAGCATGAAAGTGGGACTAGCATTTTTACTCAGCACTCAGCACTCAGCACTTTCAAGTCCGAGAGATGTTAATCAATCATTTAGGATTGCTATAGCCAGTTGAGAAGTATTTTGGGTTGTAACTATGTGAACTTAACTAAAGAATGTGGAAAACCTGTTATCTTTGATCCATCAATTTCCCAGAGTGGCAAGTTAAAAATTTGCCTCTTATCTATAATCAATTCTGCAACTCAAAACAAATATACAAGTTACTTTCAACCTAAAATAACGACTCGGTAGAATTAATTCTCAATACAGTTTGACCGCACCGATGCTTATAGTTTCCCATCCTTATGTACGTGCATTTAGCACTTTATGTTTTGTGAGTTTTCAGGCAGGTGTTTGGCTGACAAATTCTGTTCAACCTGTTGTGGCTCAATCTTTACCATCTCCCACAACATCACCAGGGCAATTACCTGTACTACCACCCGAAAATCCTGCCCAAGAAGAATCACCACTACAACCTCCCGCACCGCCTCCAAATGCTGATAGTACATTTCCCAATGAAAGTGGCGCGGCTTCTCCCCAACTCAACCGTTACCTTTTAGGGCCGGGAGATGTAATTAATGTGACGTTTCAACGTCCTTCTGGTGCTTATCGCTTGGGGCCGGGAGATTCTATTAGTGTGATAGTTCAACGCTTCCCAGATTTAAGTTTTGAAGCTTCTATTAATCCAGAAGGTAATATTGCCGCACCCTTGCTCGGCACTGTAACACTACAAAATTTGACTTTACAAGAAGCTCAAGAAAAAATTCGCTTGTCATTCAATCGTTATGTTATTAATCCTGTAGTGGTTTTGTCTTTGAAGGTTCTACGCCCGGATTTGAGTTTTCAAGCTCCAATTAGTCCTGAAGGCAATATTGTTGTACCACAAGTGGGAATATTATCTATACAAGGTTTGAGTTTAGCAGAAGCTCAAGAAAAAATTCGCTTAAGTTTAAGTCGGGTTATGGTTGATCCGATGATTTCTGTATCTCTATCTGCCACAAGACCTGTACAAATTACGATTAGTGGTGAAGTTTTTCGCCCAGGTATTTATTCTGTCACCTCTGCAACCCCAAGAGTTGCTGATGCTTTACTGATAGCTGGTGGTTCTACAATGGGTGCTGATCTGCGTCAAGTGCAAGTACGGCGGACATTAATGGATGGTTCTGTGATTTCGCAAAATATTGATTTGTATGCTGCATTGCAAAATGGTGCTTCCGTGCCGAATTTACGCTTGCAAGATGGCGATGCAGTGATTATCCCCCGTCGGGAGGTGGGTAATGATGATGGTTATGATCGCAATTTAATTGCTCGTTCATCTTTAGCTGTACCACAAATTCGTGTCCGGTTGTTAAACTACGCTGCTGGAGGACTGGTGACACAAACCCTACCAAATGGCAGTACTTTTGTAGATGCTTTGGGGGGAATTAATTTAGATACAGCAAACCTCCGAGATATTGCTTTAATTCGATTCGATCCAGAACGGGGCCGCGCAGTTACGCAAAGGCTTGATGCCAAAAAAGCACTTTCTGGTGATATATCTCAAAATGTCCCGTTACAAGATAATGATGTTATTGTTGTTGGTCGCAACTTGATTACGAGAATCACCAATATCTTTAGTACAATTACTCGGCCGTTCTTTGATGTTCAAAGTTTTATCCGCTTCTTCCAATTTTTTGGCGGTGGCTCAAATTAAAACATCTCTGGCTTGGTAAATCATTCTTGACCACCATTCTCTCGCTTATTTCTATGTGTCTCTGCTATGACCCCACCAATTGTTAAACGCTATCTAATTGCCTTCGAGAAGTACAAGTGGATTGGACTAGCTGGTTTTGGGCTAGTGGTTGTCGGGTCAACAGTGGTGGCGGTACAACCAGATCCACCAATAAGTTACATAGCAAATGCAGCACTGACTTATAATCGTCCACCGGTTTCATTTTCGCTGACGGGAAATGAAATCCAGCAGCAAGGACAAGACTTAAGTGAGGGGGCTTTACTGTCAGATCAAATTATTGAAGCAGTTGCAACCAAGGTTAATGTTAAGCCCAAAACTCTTGGTACAAATGTGGCTTTGAAGTTACCCGAAAAAGCTGCTAAGGCGGGAGAAGCTGTATCGACAGTGATTGATCTGAAATATAAAGATACTGATCCGAAACGCGCTCAAGAGGTGCTTCAGGAATTGATGCAAGCAATGATCAAGCTGAGTGGCGAGATTAATACAGGGCGATTAAGAGCAATTATTCAAAAAATTGAAGAACGCATACCCCAGGCGAAAGCAGAATTACAAACGGCGGAGAAAAGATTAGAACAATACGATCGCCGGGAGCGTCCAGCAATATTATCAGCAGAAAATGGTAGTTTATTAGCAGCAATTACTAACAGTCAAAATCAACAGCGACAAATTCAATTAAATATTGCAGGGATTGACGCTCAAATTCTCAGTTTACGCACCAAGTTAGGTTTAGATGTCAATCAAGCTTATGTTTCCTCAGCTTTGAGTGCTGACCCAATTTTGACCAATTTGCGAACACAGCTATATCAAACAGAATCGCAAATCGCTTTGCTGCGGAAAGATTTACGCCCGGAACATCCAACGATGATTCAGTTGTATCGCCAAAAAGAAGCCACTGAACAACTAATCCAACAACGTGCTAATGAAGTGATTGGTGGCGGTGGCGCGGCTGCACCGTTGGCGGGAAATATTTCGGGGATTCGCGCTCAAAGTAATTTAGACCCAGCCAGACAAGGGTTAGCGAATCAAATGGTGACTTTGCAAACCCAACGCGATACTCTACAACAACAGTTGGCACAGCAAATCCGCGAGGAAGTCAGACTCAGGCAGGAGTATTCTTTAATACCCAACAAACAATTAGAGCGATCGCGCTTAGAACAGGAAGTTGCCTTGAAAAAAGCGGTTTATGACCAAATGCAAGCCAAACTTACTGATTCTAAAACCGCCGAGGCAGAAACTGTTAGTAGCTTAACTATTGCCCGCTCACCATTGATTATTCCCGAACCCACGAAAGCCAAAAGCGTACCAGCTACTCTAGGGGTTGGTGGTTTCTTGGGCTTGTTGGTGGGTGGTGGTGTGATATTTTTACTGGGTGCTTTAGAAGGGACATTCAAAACTCAAGAAGATATCCGCGACAGCCTCAAACAACGAGAGGTGGTGTTACTGGGCGAAATACCTTTAATGTCAGTGGAGAATTTACCTCCAGACACAGTACCAGTAGTATTTTCACCCGATTCGCCCTATTTAGAGTTTTATGAAAAATTCCGCAGTAATTTACGCCGTTTGGCTGGTAAAGATGTAAAAATACTCCTCATTGCTAGTACTGGCGCTCAAGAAGGCAAAACAGTGAGTGCTTACAATTTGGGTGTGGCTTGCGCTCGTGCGGGGAAACGTACTTTGATTATTGAAACTGATTTGCGATCGCCTTCGCGGGCTGCATCCCTAAAAGTTAATCTCGACCCCGACGCGACTATTGAACCTTTGCGTTACTATGCCAGCTTGAGTGATTGTATTCGCTTAGTACCAGATATAGAAAATTTATACATTATTCCTAGTCCTGGCCCTGTTCGTCAATCTCCAGCTATCATCGAATCTAGCGAAATGCGGCGGCTGATGGAAGATGCCCGTGAGCGTTATGATTTAGTGATTTTAGATACTAGTCCTTTAAGTTATTCCAATGATCCTTTGTTGATTCAACCCTACAGTGATGGTATAGTCATGGTCGCCCGACCGAACTATACACAAGAAAGTTTGTTAGGTGAAGCAATCGATCAATTACAAGAAGCTGAATTGGGGCTACTGGGTGTGATTATCAATGGTGCTGATATTGAAGTTGCTTTACCAGAAACGAAAGAACCATTACCAACCTCTGCATCAGAATCAGCAATTGTGGAAGAAGTTGACCAAGTTTCCGTAGGGTAAGTAATACGCTGATGTCACAGAGCCAATCGAAGTGAAGAACGGAGATTGAGACACAGAAATTCGTAATCTTGATTATGCGAGCTGATTAATAATTACGACATTAATTTATTCTATCTACGCTGAGTCTCTAATTAAACTCAAGTTAGGATCAAAATAGTTAGAATCGCAACTTTAAGCAATAACGGTGGAGAATACTGTATGAATCTGGTTGGACTCCAGAACTGGCTAGATAATGCCTCCTTTGCGGTGTTATTCCTCACCATGTTGGTTTACTGGGGAGGTGCAGCTTTTCCCAAGCTACCAGCATTGGGCGCTTTAGGAACAGCTGGAATGGCGATCGCTAATTTGTGTATCGCCACCCTTTTAGGCGCAAGATGGATAGAAGCAGGTTATTTTCCCCTGAGTAACTTGTATGAATCACTGTTTTTTTTGACTTGGGGAATTACAGCAGTTCATTTAATTGCGGAAAATGGCACCCGTAGCCGCTTAGTGGGGGTTTTTACTACACCTGTGGCAATGGGGATAACTGCCTTTGCTGCCCTGACTTTACCCTCAACAATGCAAGCAGCAGAACCATTAGTGCCTGCATTAAAGTCTAACTGGCTGATGATGCACGTTAGTGTGATGATGTTGAGCTACTCTGCATTAATGGTAGGTTCAATATTAGCGATCGCTTTTCTGGTTGTAACACGCGGTCAAAAAATCGAGTTACAAGGTAGTTCTGTTGGTACTGGTGGCTACCGCAGTAATGGTTATCGCCTACACAAAGCCGGTGAATTAGTTACTCAACCAGCAACAAATCTAGCTGAAAATAACGGTTCTGCTCGTCGGTTTGAAACCAATACTAACAACGGTAACACCGCCGTTTTAAACTTGGTCACAACTGCACCATCAGAAGCTACAGCAACCGCCGCAGTTCTTTCACCCCAGCGTCTCAGTCTTGCCGACACCCTAGATAATATTAGCTATCGCATCATTGGCTTAGGCTTTCCCCTGCTGACAATTGGGATTATCGCTGGCGGAGTTTGGGCGAATGAAGCTTGGGGTTCTTACTGGAGTTGGGACCCGAAAGAAACTTGGGCGTTAATTACTTGGTTAGTTTTTGCAGCTTACCTCCACGCTAGAATTACCCGTGGTTGGCAAGGTCGTCGCCCCGCAATTTTAGCCGCCAGTGGCTTTGTTGTCGTTTGGATTTGTTATCTGGGTGTGAATCTTTTAGGCAAAGGTTTACATTCGTACGGTTGGTTTTTTTAATAGCTTTAGCCCCTCTTCATAAGTGGAGAGGGGTGAAATTAGAGCAGAAGGCAGTGGTTTGGCTACTTCGACTGCGCTCAGTACAAGTTCGCTCACCAATCAGGCAGGAGAAAAAGTCTTACCATTCCTTGTATTCAAGCTTTGAAATTGTCCTAACATCTCTGACTACCGCTATATACTTTGATATTTTGTGAATAGATTCTATGTTTTGAAACCGCAGATGTACGCAGCGAAAAGTTGAGCCAGTGCGTTGGGCGGGTTCCCCGACTCCCTCACTGGCGTTGCGTGGGCGGCTCTGCCGACTTGAGCAAACTTTTCAAGACAGATCACGCGGATAAAATTATCAATTATCTGCGTCCGTCCGCGTGCATCTGCGGTTAATAATTCAAAATGGTATGGACTCCCTTACACGCCACAATTCATCGCACAATCAAATCGCGTCATTTATTTAAACATCAGGAACGGCTATTAGTCGCGGTTTCTGGTGGACAAGATTCTCTGTGTTTAATTAAATTACTCTTAGATTTGCAACCTAAATGGTTATGGCATATCGGTATTGCTCATTGCGATCATCGCTGGCGGGATGATTCACAAGCAAATGCGAATCATGTAGAAAATTTGGCGAAAAATTGGGGTGTGGATTTTTATTTAGAAACTGCTAAAGAACCTGTAAATAGTGAAGCGGCGGCGCGTGATTGGCGATATCAAGTTTTAAATGCGATCGCCCAAAAATATAATTACCAATATATCGTCACTGGACACACAGCCAGCGATCGCGCTGAAACCCTGCTGTACAATTTAATGCGTGGTACTGGCGCTGATGGTTTACAAGCTTTAACTTGGCAACGTCCGTTATCGGAAAAAGTTATTTTAATTCGTCCACTGTTGGAAATTACTCGTCAACAAACAGGGCAATTTTGCCAAGATTTTCAATTACCTATTTGGGAAGATTCTACCAATCAAGATATCGAATATTCACGCAATCGCATCCGCCAAGAATTAATTCCCTATTTACAAACCAACTTTAACCCCAAAGTCGAATCAGCTTTAGCCCAAACAGCAGAACTTTTGCAAGCGGATGTCGCGTATTTAGAACAAGCAGCCCAGCAATTACGGGAAGCAGCAACTATGGGGAGTGGGGATATTGTAAAACTTAATCGTCGCGTATTACAGAAAGTGCCAATAGCTTTACAACGGCGGGTGATGCGACAGATATTATTAGAAATCTTACCCGACGCACCTAATTTTGACCATATTGAAAAATTAACGGCTTTAATTATCGCCCCAAACCGTTCCCAAACCGATCCCTTTCCTGGTGGTGCGATCGCTCAAGTCCAAGGCGATTGGATTTTGATAAAGTATGAAGCGTGAAGTATAAAACTGGATTTTAGTAGTCAGGACTTACGCAGAATCATGAAAAAACGAACCACAAAGGGCGCATAGACGCGGTAGCGGCTTCCCGCAGGGTAGGACACGAAGTTAAGAGGATTCGAGAGGGTTTTTGCGTAAGTCCTAGTAGTAATAAATATACTCCCAAGTTTAAGCTAGAGACGAAACCATATTGAACGCTCTGGCATTTTTTTCTTTGGTGTTTGAGAGGCAACGAAATACTATGAAAGTTTTTGTCACAGGTGGTTCTGGGTTTGTCGGTCGCTGTATGATTCAGATGTTGCGCGATCGCCAAGAGGAGGTTATTGCTTTAGCTCGATCCGAACAAGCTGCCAAGCAAGTAACTCAATTGGGTGCTAAGGCAGTTCGCGGCGATTTGCTGGACGAACAAGCCATGACTCTAGGAATGCAAGGTTGTGACATTGTGTTCCATATTGCAGGTTTCTTAAGCATTTGGGGGAAATATCAAGCCTTCTACGAAACCAATGTTATTGGGACTGAGTGTACATTGGCTGCCGCACAAGCAGCAAATGTCTCTTGCTTTGTTCAAATTGGTGCTGCGGCTTCCGTGTTCGATCATCAGTCTTTATCTGAGATTGATGAATCTTATCCACTTCAGCAACCTAAATTTTCTCCATACATTGCCACTAAAAGCCTTGCAGAACAAAGAGTTATTGCAGCAAACCGACCTGGATTCAGAACCGCCGTAGTGCGTCCGTCGTGGATTTGGGGTAATGGGGATCACGTACTGCCTCAACTCGTAACGGCAGTAAAAACTGGACAATTCATTTGGATTGATCAGGGCAACTATTCATATATGACAACTCATGTGATGAATGTCTGTTATGGGGCAATTCTAGCAGCAGAACGGAGTCCCGGTGGACAAGCTTACTTCCTAAGCGATGGCGATGTCGTACAGTTTCGCAGATGGATCACAACATTGCTACAAATTGCTGGAGTCAAACCGGGGAGCTTAAGCATTCCGAGATGGGTTGCATGGAATATCGCTGGATTCATGGAAGCGATTTGGAGAATAACGAGGCGTAAAGGTATTCCGCCGATTACTCGTACAATGGTTCGGCTGATTGGGCAGGAATTGACCTTTACAGATCGTAAAGCACAAGAAGAACTCGGTTACACTCCGATTGTGACTCGTGATTCTGGATTAGCAGAACTTGCAGACCTCTATCATTCACATTAGTCATTATTTCAGCCTTCACACTTCAGACTGCTCAAGACGCGATTAATTCCGGCTGAGATGTCATATTTTGCAAAGTCTGACGCATTTCACTAATAGTTTGTAGTTGATAATCACTTACTTCTTGGACTTGCGCCAATGAATCATTAATTCCTTGCAGTTTTTGGCGCAAACCATCCAAAGAATCTTGAATTGGTCGTAAGGCTTCTTGATATAAATTCACTCGCGCCCAGGATTCAGCCACTGCTGTTCGCAAAGATTGTAAATTAGCTTCGAGATTTTTGATTTCTTGTTGTTTTTGGGACAAGTCATGATTTTGGTTATCAATCATCCCTTGGTCAAGCTCAATTGCAGACCGCATCTGCTCAATTTCTTGTTCCAGTTGTTGTAATACCTGGGATTGTTGTTGTCGCTGGCCATCTATTTGCAACAAAATTGGCGCAAAATCAATTGTATTTTCTTCTTCGACGTTGGGGACTGGTTGTCCTTGGCGGCGGAGTAATACATTTTGATGTTGCTTCAGAGCCTTATCACGCTGCAATAAACTCCGGCGTTGACCTTCTAAAGTTTTATTGAGCATTTGATAATGGTCTTTTTCATCTGCCAGTTCCATTTCTAAATTGATATGATCCTGGTCAGAAGCTTGAGTGAGTTTATTTTCTAATTCAGTAATATCTGCTTGTTTATATTGCAGTTCTTGTTCTTGTTCTTGGACAAAGCTAGAGTCAATTTCTAATTTTTTCGCTAAATCTTGAACTATTTTTTGTAGTTCATCTAACGGCATTTTTTCTAATGCTTCTATATCAATTTTATTGCCAGAAATATCACCAGAACTAGCAGATAGAGAATTAATTTTTTGATATAAATCGTCTTGAGATTGCAACTGCTCTTTGACTATCCGAGCATATTCTTGCTTACTGGTAATGGTAGCTAAGTTAATTTTTAATTGAGCCGTTTGCTGTTCTAAAGAATTATGTGCTTGTTGCCATTCGTTTTGGCGATCGCTGACAGTTTGTGCCAGACGCTCAACTTCTTCTTGCTGTTGGTTGGCTAATGTTTTTTGCTGCTCTAACTTTTCCCAATGGGGATTTAAAGTTGCTTGCTGCTGTTCAATTAATTCAAACGCTAAATGCAGATGTTCTCTGACAGTTTCTGTCGGTGCAAATCGGCTAGATAAGCGATTCAATAAATCACTCATCACCCGACTTTGTTCTTCATCTAAAACATTACCTTGTTTGAACTCGGCTTGTCGTTCTTCTAAGCGACGCTGTTCACCGCGTAGATGCTCCCAAGCACCTTCTAATTCTTGGCGGTTTCGCTCAATTTCTGCTTGTAACTTTTCAATTTCCTCACGGGATGAGTCAATTTCCTGTTTCTGCTCATCTAGACGTTGACAGTCATCTTCCAGTTGTTGCAACTGTTCTAAGCGTGCTTCCATTTCCATTTCGCGGCGATTCATTTCCTGCGCCTGAAATGTTAGCGACTGCTTCCACTGATCAATCTCATCTTCCTTGAGTTTAAATTTTTCTAGCTGCCGCGAAAAATTTTGCAATATATTGACCAATGGCCGTCCCGCTTCTTGAATCCTTTGCACTTGGCGATTCGGATTCAGTTCAACTAGCACTAATGCACCATCGTTTAATTTGCTGGCTTCTTCTGCGGTAATCACCTCTTCCGACACAGTACTCCAATTCTGGTCGGTTCGCTGACAAGCTAGCAGTTTTAGTTCGGTTTTAGAACCACCACTAAGTAAGCCGCCCTTCTGCTTTTGTACTTCTGCTAAATACAGCACACCGTTCGTCCTTTTGCGTACTTAATGTCCGTGTTGTTATATATACCTAAGATGCTTATGTGAGTTTGTCTTAATTTCACCGTGGTGTAGGAAAAAATATAGACAAGACTATTGATAGACGTGAAAATTCACATCCTCAGATTTCATCAAAGCGATTGAGTCACGCCTTTATATTTTGTACTGGTGATAGTAATCATGACTTCCGTGTGATTACTAAGTTTATCAAGCAGTATTACGAAAATTTACGGTTTATGGCTAAATGTATCTCCTGATAGACATTAGTTGTTGGAGAAATAAGATGGCGAATGTTGGTGAGTAATAATTTACTTTACTTATGAGAAATCTAGCAAAAATTGCTGGGCAAACTTAAGTCAAGAAGATAACAAGGAGTTGCGTGGCGCTAAATGCAGGGAAATTTGAATGAAATTGATATTCGCAGTATTTTGCAATTGATTGAGTTAGGCCAGCGAACTGGGCAACTTTTAGTGGAAGCTGGCTTTCACAAGCAAGATCATCTCAACCTAGATGAGACAATCAGACATCGCCATAGCAAAAATCCCAGAAAACAATCATGGTTTGTCTTTTTTCTCAATGGTCAAATTATCTATTGTCAAGCGGGCGATAGTAATTTATCGCGGATTGACGATTATTTACGCCATTACCGAGTTGAGACAGGACTAGATCAAAAGCACAATACATCACTAGCCACCCAAAATGTCCCAGAGTATGGATATTTATGGACATTATTAGAGCGAAATATAATTAGCCCCAAGATAGCTCACAGTATTATTCAGCGCCTCGTACAAGAAACTCTGTTTGATTTGTTGAGTTTACACCAAGGTAATTTTATTTTTCGTCAAGGGGCAGCCCTCGCACCACAACTCACAAGTTTAGAAATTGCGCCCTTAGTCGCCAGAATCACCAAACAAGTCCAGGAATGGAAGCGCCTATATCCCCAAATTCAATCACCGGAGCAATTACCAGTATTAGTTGATACAGTAGAATTACGCTCCTCCCTACCAGAAGCAACAGTGAATAAACTACAGCATTGGGCGGATGGTAAAACATCGCTGCGACAACTAGCGCGTTACCTGAATCGAGATTTATTGACAATTGCGAAGGCGATATATCCTTATGTGCAGCAAGGTTGGTTACAACTAGTGGATGCAGCGACAAATCATTTCCAGACATCGATACCAGAGTCAGGGGAAGAAAACCATCGTCCGAGGATTGTTTGCATTGATGATACAACGACGATTTGTGAGGCTGTGGAGTCAATTTTAAAGTTACATGGTTATGAAGCGATCGCCCTAACTCAGCCCTTAGAAGCCCTGGGACTAGTATTTCAACTCCGACCAGATTTAATTTTATGTGACATCGCTATGCCAGAACTTGATGGTTACGAGATTTGCAGTATGCTGCGTCATTCGACAGCATTTCGCTTAGTACCAATTATTATGCTCACCGGCAAAGATGGCTTTATCGATCGCGTCAGAGCCAGAATGGTGGGAGCGACAGACTATCTCACAAAACCATTTGATGATTCAGAATTACTTATGCTTATGGAGAAATATGTTAATTACAAGTCTTTTATGGGAACACCAAAGAAATAGAAGACTTGTTGATTCTATAAAAGATGGGGTAAAAAATGTTATCACAGAATCAACTAACCCCATGCCGAATTATTATCTAGTCAATTAGTGAAATAATAGCATAAATTTATACAAGTAATTTTAACGGGGAGTCAGGGAATGTTCCAAAAAGGAACGTCTACATCAGGAGGTAGATAAACATTTATGAGTACAGTTCTGATTGTGGAAGACAGTCTCGCACAGAGGGAGATGATTATTGACCTCCTGAAAGCCACTGGTTTAACAGTTACTTATGCCAGTGACGGAGTAGAAGCGTTGGAGGCCATTCAAACCGCTCCGCCAGACTTGGTGGTATTGGATATTGTCATGCCACGGATGAACGGCTACGAAGTGTGTCGGCGGTTAAAATCTGACCCAAAAACCCAAAATGTCCCTGTAGTTATGTGTTCTTCTAAAGGCGAAGAATTTGACCGCTACTGGGGAATGAAACAGGGGGCGGATGCTTATATCGCCAAACCGTTTCAACCAACAGAGTTGGTAGGAACAGTCAAACAACTCCTGCGAGGATAAGGATGAAAATTATATGGTGAGCAAACCGGACTTTTTAGGTGGCACTGGTCAAGACCACTTCCGCCCAGAATTACAAGTAGAAAGTCCTGAAGGTGAGTTACATTTGCGTTTTTATATTCCCTCGCATCAGGAGTTTGCCCTACCAGCGACTGGTATTCGAGAAGTCTTAGAATTAAGCCCTGATAGAATTACCCCAATTCCTAATGCTTCTCCTTTACTTTTGGGTACTCTAAATTTACGAGGTCGAGTAATTTGGGTGGCAGATTTGGGTCAATTTCTGGGCGAAGGTACTGCGCTAAATACTGATAGAGCAGAAATTCCAGTAATTGCTATTGAGGAGCAGGAAACAATAGTCGGTTTAGCAGTCGATGAAGTCGGCGGTATGGATTGGCTAGATGTACAACATCTGATGCCACCAACAAATCTACCAGATACGATGGCTCCCTTTTTACGTGGCGAGTGGTCATTAGGTGCTAAAAGCAACCAGTTTCTAAGATTACTTGATCAAACGGCAATTGTGCGGAGTGCAAGGTGGGCAGGATGATATTGGGAGGGAGCAAATGGCAGCAACAATAGATGATTATCTAGAAACATATCAGCAGGCTTGTACAGCCTATGCGGAACAAGACTATGAATTCGCTGCTACCTTGGTTGATCAGGTAGTACAAAATGTACCAGATGACCCTAACTGCCACTTATTGAGGGGTCACGTCTACTATGTTTTGCAGCAGTACGATGTTGCTAAAGCCGAGTATCAAAAAGTATTAAAGTTGACTGATGATCCCGAAATCATTAGTTTTGCCAAAAATGGTCTAGAGAATATCAATCAATATTTACAACCACTGGAAGAACAAGCTATTCCGAGTGAGATTGATGAGTCACTGGAGTCAATTAGTCTGACTGGGATTACAGGGATTGGTGATCCCTCAGATTCAGATATGGATACATCAGACTTACAAGACTTAGGCGCATTTGCTAATTTAGACAGCCAAAGTTTGAATTTCGATAGTTTGGCAGAACCTCCATCATCGTCGAACCCATTTGATATTCCCACAGACAGCATTGTCATGCACAAAACGGTGGAAGAGTCACCTGCTGTGATCGATGATCCTTTTGCCGTCAGTCTAGATGACCAGAGTGCCGAACTCAACCACAGCCCAGAAGAAGAGATTGCCTTAGATTTACCCGCTTTTTGGCAAGAAGACATATCTGTCATCAGTTTAGATGATTCCGGCATTGTTAATAACCCCTTTGATAGTGGGACAAATGGCACTTCAGCCAGTTCACCCTTTGATAGCAACAGTGTTGATTCGCCGTTTGTGCCAGATAATTTACTCACAAGTGAGATTTTAGATACTGCTGAGGATGTTGTTTCCCCAGAAAATTCTTCTCAGCCAAGCATGGCAAGTTTAGACACGAAAATGGGTATTCTGGATGCAACTTTACCAAAATCGCCAGAAGATATCCCGGATGTGGACATAAAAACCAATCAAGATAATGTTTTTGCCCCCCAACCAAGTAATTGGTTAGAAAAAATCGAATTTCCGGAAAATTCGACCAATACCAACTCATCTGTTAACGACGATTTTTCTTTGCAAAATCCTCCTTTAAAAGCTGGCACAACTTTAGACACCAACTCGTTTGAGGGTGATGATAATTTTGATTTTGAAGCCTTTGAATCTGCCTTTGGCTCAGATGAATTTAGAACCACTGGGGATACTAACAGTACCCTCAGTAGTGAAAATTCTAAAAGTAATATCGAGTTTTTAGATGATTTTGATGAATTTGACGACTTGGGTAATATTCCAGGATTTGACTTAGCAGACTCGGATATGAGCTTTGGAGATGTGGTACTTTCTGGGCCATTGGAAACCAACAGCAGTCCCCGTAGTAAGGCGAATGAACCGATCCCGAATAATGGTAGTAGCGATCGCGATGAAGAACTATTTACCATTACAGGGTCGCAAGAAGCTGTCCCGATATTTACGCAAACAGATGTGTCAAAATTAGAGCCAGTAGCTAGTGTAGAGCAAGGCTGGTTAGCCCCCCTAGAAAATGCTTCTTTGGATATGAAGCCTTTTTTAGTAGCTGGGACTGTGGGAATTTTCTCAGCAATGGTGGTGGCTGTGGTCAGCTTTGGGGCGACTTCTTTTTCCGAACCTCAACAGCGAGCATCCATTCGTAACACAGGCTGGGCGATGTCCCTGGCGGCTGGGATTTCGGGGTTTGCCACGGCTGCTTTTATGAGCAATCTCACCCTCAAGCAAATTCGCCGTACCACCAAGGATTTACAAACTCAGTTTGATGCCGTCCGCCAAGGCAATCTCAATGTCCAAGCCTCCGTATATTCCGAAGATGAATTAGGTTTATTAGCTACTGGCTTTAATGAAATGGCGCGGGTAATTTTTACTACCACCAATGAAGCCCAACGCAAAGCTGATGAACAAGAAGAAGCCAAAGAAAACCTCCAACGGCAAGTAATTCGGTTGCTGGACGATGTAGAAGGGGCAGCCAGAGGTGACTTGACAGTGCAGGCAGAGGTGACAGCAGACGTACTTGGTGCCGTGGCGGATGCCTTTAACCTGACAATTCAAAACTTGCGTGATATCGTCCAACAGGTAAAAGTTGCGGCGCGGGAAGTAACCAAAGGTGCGACTAATTCCGAAACCTTTGCCCGTGCTTTATCCAGTGACGCTTTGCGCCAAGCCGAAGAGTTAGCTGTCACCTTAAATTCTGTGCAGGTGATGACTGACTCAATTCAACGGGTGGCAGAAGCGGCGCGAGAAGCTGAAGCCGTTGCCCGTGATGCTAGTAGCATTGCGCTCAAAGGTGGAGAAGCGGTAGAAAACACCGTGGCGGGGATTTTAGAAATTCGGGAAACTGTAGCGGAAACCACCCGGAAAGTAAAACGTTTAGCCGAATCTTCCCAAGAAATTTCTAAGATTGTGGCGTTAATTTCCCAAATTGCTTCCCGTACCAACTTACTGGCACTCAACGCCAGTATTGAGGCAGCCAGGGCGGGTGAAGCGGGAAGAGGATTTGCAATTGTGGCTGATGAAGTCCGCCAGTTGGCAGATAAATCGGCAAAATCTTTGAAAGAAATTGAACAGATTGTGATGCAAATCCAAAGTGAAACCGGCTCAGTAATGACCGCGATGGAAGAAGGCACACAACAGGTAATTAAAGGCACAAAACTGGCAGAAGAAGCCAAGCGATCGCTCGAAAATATTATTCAAGTAGCAAACCGCATTGATATTCTTGTGCGCTCAATTACCAGCGACACCGTAGAACAAACAGAAACCTCCCGTGCTGTCGCTCAAGTTATGCAATCAGTAGAACTTACAGCCCAAGAAACCTCCCAGGAAGCACAACGAGTTTCTGGCGCACTCCAAAACCTAGTGGGTGTGTCCCGTGACTTAATCGCTTCTGTTGAGCGTTTCCGCGTGGATACATTGGAATCGAAGTAGTCATTAGTCATTAGTCATTAGTCATTAGCAAAGACAAAGGACAAAGGACAAAAGACAAAAAACATCAGACTCAGCACTTAGCACTCAGCACTCAGAACTTTAATTATGCTGCCGGAACAACAACAGAGGATTTTAGGTTACTTTATCGAAGAAGCGCGAGACCACCTGAACACCATTGAACAGGGGTTGCTAAATCTGCAAAGTACCTTGAACGACCCGGAAATGATCAATGAAGTTTTTCGGGCAGCCCATTCTATTAAAGGCGGCGCAGCGATGCTGGGTTTAACCAGTATCCAGCATACATCTCACCGTCTAGAAGATTGCTTTAAAGTTCTCAAAGAACATCCGGTGCGGGTTGATGAAAAGTTAGAGTCTTTGTTTTTGGGTGTAGCTGATACTCTGAAAGCTTTATTAGAACATTTGAGTGGCCCTTACGGACTCTCCGAAGAAGCAGCCAATAATTTAATGTCGGAAGCTGAACCTGTATTTAAATGGCTGAATGAACATTTAGACTTGTTGGTACAAAAAGGCGGTGCAGCCGAAGATGGTCATACTATCATCCAAGCTGCCCATATCGAAACTGTCAGTACGCTGACCGAGATTTTCCGGCGCGAGGATATTTCCGCAGCGACAGAAGAAACCCAAATTTCCGCGCCAGCATTACCAGCACCGGAAAATACTTGGAGCGAATTCCAAAACCAGGTGCTGCAATCGCTCCGACAAATGTTGCAACTGTTTAAGCAACAAGCAACATCAGAATCACGGCAAAATCTTCAGCAGTGCTGTAGCCAGTTAGAAAAACTCGGACAAAGATGGAATCTGCCTAACTGGTCTAGTTTATGTCAAGCGGCGGCTAATGCAATTTGTAATAGTGAAAATACTTATCTGACTTTAGCCAAAATTGTGATTACTGAGATTAAACAAGCTCAGGAATTAGTTCTCCAAGGTAGAGATTCTGAAATTAAGATTACTCAGCAGTTAGAAGCACTGCTGAGTTTTCCTGAACTGGAGTCTTTCTCTTTAGACTTTGATTTATTGGACAATGCAGCGCCAGTCGAGACAGAAACTCCAATTATCAGTACCACGACTGCTGAGGAAGTTTCACTGATTGCCAGTGTCCAACCAGCAGATAGTGTTATCAGCTTGACAGATTTGAATGAACAGCTGAATCCAGACCAAGCAGCGATTAATCCTCCTGATGAGAATGGGGCTAATTTGCTGTTTAGTGAGGGCGAAGATGAATCATTGACTGTGGCGCGAATTGATCATCACGGCCCAGAGGTGGGACTAGCAGAATTAAATACTTTGGCGGATTTATTTGAAGGAGAGACACCAGAATTAGATGAAACTTGGCAACAAGAAGAAATTCTGGAGATTCATCCTATCAGTGATTTAGAAATAGATATTACTGAAAACCCCACAGCAGATCATGATAGTGATTTAGCTGATTTTCTGTCTTTAGATCATAGCTCTGGGGACTCATTAAGCAATAATCTCGACACGAGTGAAGACCTGGGATTGTTATTTGGCGATCATTTCTTAGAAAAAGAACCGTCAGTACCAACCACAGCACCAGAAACTCAGCCAGATTTTAGCAATGTAAGTAATCCAGATGTCGATGAATTATTAGCATTGACTGGAGATGAGCCGCAACACTCAACTACGAGCGAAGTTACTCAACCAGCAAATCCAACGCATCCAAATAATGAATTATCGGCAACCCAGCAAGACATTTTAGATGAATTATTCCTGGAAAATGCTGAAATAAATACTGAGCATCCAGAAATTGAGTTATCAAATTCTGAACCAAACACTTTATCTTTAGATGGTTTATTTGCGGAAGGGGCAGAAAATACCCTCATACCCACCGCAGAATCAGGCATTGGGGATTTATTTGATAGTCCGTCTGCAACAACGAATTTATCCCAAACAGAAGATGATTTGCATAACTTCTGGAATTCCCCCACAGAAGTAGACACAACTTCAGAATTTGAAGATGGTTTAGAAGTAGATGTTGCTAAGGCGTTAGAAGAAAGTTTATTTGCGGCGGCGGCTTCTGGGGAGATTTTTGTTGATTTTTCAGATACGAGTTCGGCAAATATTACCGATTACCGAGATGAGTTTGAGCTAACTTTTCTCCAGTCAGAATTAGATTTTGATGTTGACCAAGAGGATGATTTATTTGGTAATATCAAGCTGCCTGTTGTGAGCGATCGCTCTGGATCATCTTCAGAAATTCGCAACTTTGCCCAAGAACCAGAGGCGTTGGATGTCAAACCTGAATTTACCGAAAAATCCCCAGAATCAGATGTGGTTGATGCTCAAAGTTTTGGCGAATTAGAATTAAATCTTTTTGATGATCTAGAAACAACGGCAGAGAATGAAGCAATTACTTTAGATGATTTAGAAGTAAAAATTCATGGCACTTATATTCAGTTAGATAGTTCCGATAGTCCCGATTTTGATTTGTTTGGCGATATGAGTCTTGGGGAACCTGCTGAAGTATCTTCCCAAGAACCAGTGGTTAATCAAGATACAGAATTGAATTTATTAGATGATTTATTAGCTACAGATATTAGTGAATTAGAACCAGATTTAGACAGATTACTAGCAGAAACAGAAATTATTGAATTTTCCCAACTGCCAAGTTTTGACAATTTACTCGATGATTTATTCGTAACCGATAATAATCAACCAGAGACAACAGAACAAACAGTTAACGATAATTTTGATTTATTTTCCAGCAATGAAATGCCATCTGCCAGTAATGGAGAGACAGGATTAAAGCTAGAAGTTTATGAAAATATTAATGAGACAGTCGCTGTTGATGTATTAAGAGAAACAACAGAGTCACCAGAATTATTATTAGAAATTATTGAAACTGTAGCCGATACACCAACTATTGAACCATTAGCAGCAGAAAGTATTGCCACTCCAGAAAATACAAATCAGGAATCAGCCGCAGAAGATGACTTCGCGGATTTAGAAGCCTTATTAGGTGAAGAATTACCAAGTCATGATGCAGCGATCGCCTCTGATGATTTTGCCGCTTTAGAAGCGTTATTAGGTGGCAACAAGCAAACCCCTCAACCTCCTGCACCAGAAATTCATCACACTAATATTCAAGAATTTCCTGCCACAACTAATCATAATTCTGCTAACGCAACACCAGCTCCACCAAAATTAGACGATGAATTTAGTGATTTAGAAAAACTCCTGGCGGAAGCAGATAACACCATAGCCCACACATCACAAATTAAACCCAACACAGGTAAAGCGCCCCGTTCGGGAGGAGGACGACGCAGATTTGAAGAAACAATGAAAGTGCCAGTTAAACAACTGGATGACATGAGTAATTTAGTTGGAGAATTGGTGGTGAATCGCAACACCTTAGAACAGGATCATGAACGGTTGCGACAGTCACTAGATAACTTGTTAATTCAAGTGCAGCAGTTGTCGGATGTGGGCGCGAGAATGCAAGAATTATATGAGCGATCGCTCCTAGAAGCTTCTCTCCTAGCCAGCCGCAACAAACGAGAAACTCAAATCCAATCTTCAGAACATGATACTGACCGAGGTTTCAGCGAATTAGAAATGGATCGGTTTACGCCGTTCCACACATTATCTCAGGAAATGATTGAATTGATTGTACGAGTGCGGGAGTCGGCGAGTGACATCGACTTTGTAACCGAAGAAACTGAACGTGTCGCCAGACAATTCCGCCAAGTCACAACGCAATTGCAAGAAGGTTTAACCCGCGCCCGTATGGTGCCATTTTCCCAGGCGGTTGACCGTTTGCGGCGTGGTGTAAGAGATAACGCCATTAAATGCGGCAAACAAATAGAGTTGGTGATTGAAGGTGGTGATACTTTAATTGACAAGATGATTTTAGATCATCTCACCGATCCCCTCACCCACATGTTGAATAATGCGATCGCGCATGGAATCGAAACTCCCGAAGAACGTCAAGCTGCGGGTAAACCACCAGTGGGTGAAATTACCATTCGCGCCTTCCACCAAGGAAACCAAACTGTAATTTCTGTGGGTGATGACGGTGCAGGTATCGACTCAGAAAAAGTCAAAGCTAAGGCTGTCAGAGTCGGGATGATTACCAAAGAACAAGCAAAAAGCATCTCGCGGATGGAAGTGTATGATTTGCTGTTCCAACCGGGCTTTAGTATCAAAGATAAAGCCGATGAAATTTCGGGACGTGGCGTAGGGATGGATGTGGTGCGTTCCGAGATTAGTGAAATTCGCGGGACAGTGAATACAGATTCCGCCATTGGCAAAGGTACAACATTCACGATTCGTCTACCACTCACCTTAAGTATTTGTAAAGCCCTGTGTTGCGTATCTGATAAAGCGCGAATTGCCTTCCCGATGGACGGTGTGGAAGATACTTTAGATATCCCCGCCAAAAATATTCAACATAATGCTGATGGCCAAGCATTTATTTCTTGGCGAGATACAGTCTTACCCTTCCGTCCGTTAAAAGAACTGTTATCTTTTAATCGCCAGTTGAGTCGCGGTAATGTTTACGGCGGTACAAGGGATGATGATACAGTGTCGGTAGTGGTGGTGCGATCAGGCAATACATTAATTGCTTTACAAATTGACTTGGTACTCAGTGAACAAGAAATTGTAATTAAGCAATTTGAAGGACCAGCACCAAAACCCATCGGTGTAGCAGGTGCTACCGTTCTCGGTGATGGTCGAATTATGCCAATTGCTGACGTGTTGGAAATTATCGACATCTTCCAAGGACGCATATCTAAAAATGCTGGCGGTACTTCTTGGCAGCAAAAAGTTCCACCCAGCGTTACAGAAGCTCCGGCTGAGAAAATTGATCCAACTGTACTCATTGTTGATGACTCAATTACAGTTCGAGAATTGTTATCTTTGACCTTCAATAAAGCAGGCTATCGCGTTGAACAAGCCCGTGATGGTCAAGAAGCTTGGGATAAACTGCGCTCTGGACTACCTTGCGATATTGTATTCTGTGATATTGAAATGCCCCGTTGCGACGGACTGGAGTTACTATCACGCATTCAAAAAGATTCCAGCCTGAATTACTTACCTATCGCTATGCTGACCTCACGCGGTGCTGATAAACACAGACAAATGGCAATTCAACTGGGTGCTAGTGGTTACTTCACTAAGCCTTATCTCGAAGAAGCCCTACTCGAAGCTGCTGTCAGGATGTTGAAGGGAGAGAAATTGGTGAGTAGTAACGGTTGAGGGTGCTAAAGAAGTTTGAGATGAGATTAATACAGCATCATCAGACATTTGACTACAGCAAATCCTACTTGCTCACTCAATGAAAATGATAATCAAATACTAGAACACCGATTCAGTAATCGGGGAACAAAAGAAAAATCAGCCCAGAGAGAAGTAAATAATGGACAAGAAAGTAGAGTAAACGCTTGTCAGTCAAACCTTACAGCGATAAACAAGTTGTAAGTAATATTTAATAAAATCTCAAGGAGAGGCATAACCCCAGTTGAGGTAGATTCAGGTCAATCCACCAGTACCACCAAGTTGGCGTTAGTAAGTATTTTGCAAGCGTACACAGGTGCTTCGGATGCGGAAGCCATTGAAGCGATGATCATGGATAGGCGTTGGCAACTAGTAACTGATTGCATAGATTGCGAAAAAGCACCGTTTTCACAGACAACTCTGGTCAGATTTCGTAGTGCGCTGATTATCCAAGGACTTGACCGTAGGCTAATTGAAGCACAGGATGTGGAAGTGGATGCTCATGGTAAAATCAAACTACTCAAAGGAGTTGCCAAAGAACGACGCATCTCCATTGAAGATGAAGAGATGAGGCACGGGCGTAAAAGTAAAAGCCAGCGATTTGATGGTTATAAGCGTCATGTCTTACGTGATTTAGACAACGGTTTGGTTCGCGCTGTTGGAATCACAAGAGCGAATGTCCCTGAAGCATCTGTGACAGATGCAATTGCTACTGACTTGAAACACCAGCAAGTAAATCTGGTTGAGTTACACATTGACCGTGCTTATCTCAGTAGTTCCTTGGTTCAAAACAGAAGTGATGAATTGACTATTTACTGTAAGGCTTGGCAAGTAAGAAACGGTAAGAAGTTTACCAAAACTGCTTTTAGCCTGGATTGGGACAATCAGACTATTTGCTGCCCGAATGGGGTTACTTTACCTTTTAGCGTTGGTGGCAAAGTTCAGTTCCCCAAAGATATTTGTACAACTTGTCCACTAAGAGAACGCTGCACTACTTCTAAGTCTGGACGCAGTGTTTCGATTCATCCTGATGAACCATTGTTTCAAGAATTAAAACAACGCCAATTAACTCCTGCTGGCCGTGCCAAGCTTAGAGAACGTGTTGCTGTTGAGCATTCTTTATCTCACATTGGTCGATGGCAGGGAGAGCAAGCTCGTTACAGCACTTGCGTCTGTTATGAGGTACAATAAATTAAAATATAAATACCTCTAAATGAAGTCATACTCTGTCGATCTTCGAGAAAAAATAGTTGCAGCACATCTTCAAAAAA